>JAAVBM010000103.1 GCA_014803505.1 bacterium
AGAAAATATGCGCAGGACAATAAATGCCCCGTAAAATGGAAAAATATGCACACTACTATGTTTCATAAAGAAAAGAATAGAATATGGCAGATTTTGTTTGTACTGCTTTGTTGTATGCAGATGCTTACGGCAGTTTATTTTTGTTGCCGGAAACAGGGATTTCATGAAGATGAATATTATACATATTATTCTACTGCACGCACCTTTGGTCTGAATATAGAGGACAATGCGTGGATGGAACATGACACGTATTTTAATGAGTTTACGGTTCTTAGGGGAGAGCAGTTTCAGTATGGCCTTGTTAAACAGGTTCAGTCATGGGACGTTCATCCGCCTGTCTATTACTGGATATTTCATACAATATCGTCGTTTTTTCCGGAGAGATTTTCAAAATGGTATGGGCTTTCACTTAATCTTGCGGCTTATGGATTAAGTATGTTTTTACTATGGATATTGTGTCTGAAGGTTACGGGAGATAATGAAAAATTATCACTTCTTATTTGTTTGTTTTATGGGTTTACTCCGGCGGTTATGAGTAGTGTGGTTTTTATCAGGATGTATGCGCTGCTGATGGTATTTGTGCTGCTTTGTGCGATTTTGCATATTGAGGCGCTTAGGGGCTATGACAGGGGAAATAATAATGACGATGGTTATCCGAATATGGAGCCGGTTAAACTGCCGATTGGGAAGTTTTTGTTTCCGTTAGCAATTGTTACGTATTTTGGTTTTCTGACTCAATATTATTATTTTATATTTTTGTTTTTTATGGCTGTGGCGTTTTGTGTATTTCTATTATGGATGGATAGAAACTTGTGGAATTGTATACGCTATGCGGTTAGTCTTGCGATAGCCTTTGTTTTGGCGTATATAACTTATCCGGCCTTTCCTGGGCAAATGTTTAAGGGACAGAGAGGGGCGCAGGCAACGGGGAACTTTTTTGATTTGTCTAATACGCTTATGAGGTTAGAGTTTTTCTATCAATTGCTGGATGAGTATGTGTTTGGGAAAATGCTGTCGCTGTTGTTGATTGTGATTATTGTGTTGTTATTATATGTGAACGTAAAAAAAAGAATTAGTTTACTTAATAAAGTGAATGAAAATGTTAAAAGTGATTTGGGTGATATAGCAGATTATGAAAGTAAATTGAATAAACAAAAAGGAATAGATACACAAATAAGGGAAGGCAATTTAGGCATACAATATAGCTCATATTTTATTTTACTTTTTACAGTACTCGGATATTTTTTTGTAGTTTCTAAGACTGCACTTTTGCTGGGTGAAACCTCTATACGTTATCAGATTCCGGTTTATGGTATTATTGTGCTGCTTATATTTACGGCGATTGATTACCTCGCAAAGCGGTGCTATAAATACTCGGGATTGAAACTAAATAAACGCAAAAATGGAAATTTATATAATTGGGTGCTTGCGGCTGCGGCTCTTATTGCTATTGCGGTTAACGTATCAGGCTTTTTGACCAACCGAGTAGTTTTTTTGTATCCAGAAGATGCAGATCGTGTCGCTTTTGCAAAAGAAATGGCGGCTAATAAGACGCTGGTAGTATACATATATGATGAAGCACAGAGCTGGTGTGTATGGGATGTGGCGGATGAACTTTTTGAGTATGACAGAGTTTACTTTGCGAGCCAGGGAAGCGATGATGCGATTACTGATTCGACGATAATGGAAAGTAATGAGGTAGTTGTGTATTTGAATAATTCTGCTGATTCTAAAGCGCAGCTTGGACGCATTATGGAAAGCAGTCCGGGATTGTCGGAGTATGAATTGATGTATAGTGAGAAGTATTGCGATGTGTATTATTTGCATTGAAAAGATTAGGATATATCTGATTGTATATTTTTAGGGATATTTGTAGAGCAGGATGACTATAAACAAAAACCACCATGCTTAGATTATTATGGAAAGGACGAATTATGTCAAATATAAGAACTTTTATTGCAGATATTAAATCACGCAAAATGTATAAAAACATGAATGATTGTATTATTGAAAGTAATAATGAAAACTATCCGCATCTAACATTTCAAGTAAAAAGTGTGGTTGATTATTTGAGGATTATTGAATTATTGTCCAAAACAAAATATGAAAATTTTGTTGGTGGAGAGATAATTTATCGTGGGATGTCAGATGCAGAATGGAAACTAATACCGTCACTCGGAAGATGTTTAGATTTAAGCAATGGACAGGAATTTAATTTAGTAAATAGCTTTCTTGCTTTACGACCAGAAGCGTTTCAAGAATTGAACACAAATTTTGAAATCTTATCAAAGATGCAACATTATGGATTACCTACGCGACTCTTAGATTTTACAACAAATCCTTTAATTGCATTATTTTTTGCTTGCAATGAATTTATTGGAGCAAAAGATGCAAGGGTGGTTTGTCATAGAGCCTATGTGAATGTAGCTCAAAATCCAATTATTGAAGAAATATGTGGTTTTTATAATTATTTTACTCAAGAAGATATATGGTTAGAAGATTTAAGTATATCTCCTAAAAAATATTTACAAAAATTGTATCGAAATGAGGATTATAGGTTTTTGGTTGCACGACCTTTTAACTGGAATGAAAGAATTCGTAGGCAGGCGGCAGTATTTATGATATTTCCTAATAAATTATTTGACCATTTTGCATTGTTCGTATCTGGAGGGAGAGAAGCTTATGGTGATCATTGGAAAAATGAAAGCATTAGAAACCTTTTAGAGATGGTTGAAAATGAGCCTTTAAAAAAAATGTATCCTAATGCCGTTGTTAAATCGTTTGATTTTGATTCAAGGGATTTTTATGTTACGCATCGTTCAATTAAGTTCCTTTTTGATTATTATAATGAGAACACAATAGGGGAGTATATGTTAAATAATTGGGAAAATCCATTTAAGAAAAGATTTCAATTTGATAGTGAACTTCAAAATATTGATTCAGAAACAATGAAAAGGGAATTTTGTAGCATAGTAATTGATAAAAAGAAAAAGAAGGAAATTCTAAAAGAGTTATGTACATTGGGGATTGATGAATCTTATGTATATCCTGAATTGCAGTATGCAGCAAAAAAGATAAAAGATACATATTTATAATTTGATTAAATGATAAAAAGGCTAGAAGAATTACTGTATGTTATCATTAAAATTGACTTTCGCGCCGCACATATGCATAATAGAAAGCATAAAAGTCAATCGAGAGAAGAGGATTTTTGGGGGAACAACTGAAACGATTATGAAGATAGCAAAGGAAAATAATGGTATAGTTTTCACTGCAATGATGGTTGCAGCAGGTTTTTCGCGTGAGAATATCAAATAATACGAAATTATATTGTATTATTATAAAGATGCTAATGGAGGAAATAGAAATGATTAAATCGGAAGAAAATTTATCCCCTTTTTTAATTAGGGCACTTAAAGATAATTATGTTAATATTACAGGAGAAATGGGGAAAAGAAAAATCACTTATATTACTTCGAATAATTATTCTGACAATTATGATGATCCGGAAGAAAAAGTACGTGCAGAATTCTGGGCAGAACTTATTTATAAATATGACTATCCTGTAAATAGGATTAAAGTTGAAGTTACAGTACCAGATAGGCTGCCTTCAAATCGGGCAGATATTGTTGTTTTTTATGATGATGAATGCAAGAGACCATATGCTGTGGTGGAATGTAAAAAAGAAGGTGTAACAGATGCTGAGTTTAATCAGGCAATTGAGCAAGGAGTAGGGAATGCTACTTGGGTAAAATTGCGTGCAGATTATGTAGTTATTATTGCTGGCGTTACACGTAGAGTTTTAGATGTATCTGATAAATTTGGTATATTTGAACGAGAACAAAATATAGTTGCAGATTTACCTAAAACCTATGGAAAAGTTCAAGAATATAGATTTTATAGAGGAACTGAAAATGACATAAAGTCCGTCGCAATGGAAGACTTGATCATAACAATTAAAAAATGTCATCAAACATTATGGGGAGGAGGAAGATTGTCTCCTCCAACAGCATTTGGAGAACTGTGCAAATTAATTTTTGTTAAAATAAGTGATGAACAGAAAACTTCTCCTAAAGATCCTTATCAATTTCAAATCAGAACACATGAAACTTCTGCAAGATTAGCAGAACGCATTAATTTTCTTTATAATGAACAAAAAATGAAAGATCCAGAAGTTTTCACGGAATCGATAAAAGTGGATGATCGAGTACTTCGAACAGTTGTATCACATTTGGAAGCAATTAATCTAAGTAAAACAGATTTGGATGTTAAAGGTGTGGCATTTGAACAGTTTATGGATGGTTTTTTTAAAGGTGATTTTGGTCAGTATTTTACACCACGTCCAATCATTGAGTTTATCGTAAAAATGATGAAGCCGGAACATGATTGGGATGTATTAGATCCTTCGTGTGGTTCGGGGGGCTTTTTGTTACATGCGTTGGATTATGTCAGAAATGAAGCAAAGAGACGTTATCCTGATGAAGGAGATAGATATGACATAGAGGCATGTTTTAAATATTGGCATAACTTTGCTGAAAAACATCTTTATGGAATTGAAATAAATGATGAGATTGCGCGTGTTGCCAAAATGAATATGATTGTGCATGATGACGGACATACAAATGTTATTAGTCATGATGCGCTTGAAAATATAGAAAAAATTAATGAACGTAATAAAGACTTTGATAAAGATAAGTTTGATTTAATTCTTACAAATCCACCATTTGGTTCAATTGTTAATAAAGATGAGAAACCATATCTGGGGAATTATGAACTTGGAAATTCAATAGATGCAAAAGGTAGAAAAAAAGCCAGAAAAAATCAGAATTCGGAAATTTTGTTTATAGAACGTATTTGGGAATTTTTAAAATTTGGAACTGGTAAAGCGGCAATTGTTCTTCCTGATGGAATCTTAACGAATAGTTCTTCACAGTATGTGCGAGATTTTATTCTCGAAAAGTTTCAACTGCTTGCAGTAATAAGCTTACCGCAGTGTGCTTTTGCACATTTTGGGGCAGGTGTAAAGGCATCTATTATTTTTGTACGTAAACGAAGACAAGACGAAAAAGCGAGTCAAGATGAAGCTATATTTATGGCGGCACCAGAATGGATTGGATATGATGCGACAGGTAGGAAAACGGAATCACAATTTGAAGAAATTCTTAAAAAATATGAAGAATTTCAGAATGATCCAGAATCTTTTTTCGTGTAACCCCCGTTGTAGATACTTTTTGTGCATTTGCTGTTAAACGGGGGAGTATTGATTCCAGGATAGATGTTTTATTCTATCATCCTATGACGATGAACGTCTTTGCGGATATTGAGAAAACTCCTTATAATGTAGTCTCACTTGATAATTTGCTATGTAATTTAACTGATGGAACTCATCATACACCATCATATACTGATGAGGGAATTAGATTCATAAGTGTTACAAATGTGACTGAGAACAAGATTGATTTTGTAAATACAAAGTATATTTCGAAAGAAGAGCATCTAAAATTGGTGAAACGTTGTAATCCGCAACCTGGAAATATATTATTAACAAAAATTGGCAGTATAGGTAGAGCAGCCATAGTACCAAGTGATATGCCCGAATTTAGCCTTTTTGTAAGTGTTGCATTGTTACAACTTAATGAACGTGTTATTCCAGAGTATCTTTGTGCATATTTGAATTCTTGTTTTGCAAAAAAACAATTTGAGAGGCATTTAAAGGGAATAGGAGTTCCAGATTTGCATTTGGAGAATATACAGCAGACATTAGTAATTCTTCCAGAAGATATATCACTTCAAAAGAAGCTAGCCAGTATTTATATGAAAGCATTTGATAAATGTCAAGGTATATTAAAATGTGCTGATGAAATGATAGAATGTTTTGAAAATAGTGTTGCGGTACGTTATGATATTGAGCAAGATTTAAAAACAAAGCTTTGTTTTGCAATTAAGCTAAAAAATCTTGATGGTGTGATTGATGCAAAGCGGTATATGAAGCTAAAGAAAAGAAATGATAGAATTAAGATATGTGATATTTGTG
>JAAVBM010000104.1 GCA_014803505.1 bacterium
TCATTAGCTCTTGATTGAATTTCAGAAACAATTTTGTCAATAAAATCATCAACAGTAAATGTTCCAACTTGTCCAATACCACGGGCACGAACAGCTACCGAATTTGCTTCAATCTCTTTATCGCCAATTACACAAACATAAGGGATTTTCTTATCCTGAAGAGATTCTCTAATCTTATAATTCATAGATTCAGAACGGTCATCGAGATTTACTCTAATACCTGCATCGCGCATTTTTCTATAAACTTGTTCTGCAAAATCTGCGTGTTTTTCATTAGAAATTGGAACAATATTTACTTGAGTAGGAGCAAGCCAAGTAGGGAAAGCACCTGCGTAGTGCTCAATTAAGATACCATGGAATCTTTCCATTGAACCGAAAATAACACGGTGTAACATGATAGGAGTTTTCAATTGACCGTCTTTATCTTGATATTTAATATCAAATCTTGCAGGTAAATTAAAGTCTAATTGAATTGTAGCACACTGCCAAGTTCTACCGATAGCATCTTTAATTTTGAAGTCAATTTTTGGTCCGTAGAAAGCACCATCACCTTCATTGATGTCGTATTTCATTCCACGTCTATCCATTGCTTCTTTTAAACCGGCTTCAGCTCTATCCCAGTTTTCAATTTCTCCAACAAAACTTTCAGGACGAGTTGATAATTCAACTTCAAATTCCATATTAAATATTGCCATTGTATCTGCAACAAAATCAATAATTGCGTTGATTTCATCAACTAATTGTTCAGGTGTACAGAATACGTGAGCATCGTCTTGAGTAAAACCTTGAACTCGAGTTAACCCAGATAAAGCACCTGATTTTTCTTTACGATATACAGTACCTAATTCTGCCATTCTTAATGGTAATGAACGGTATGAATATCTGTTTGCTTGATAAATCAAGATATGGAACGGACAGTTCATAGGTTTTACAACAAATTGTTCATCAGAATCTTCATCTTTTTGAACAAAGAACATATTTTCTTTGTAGTGATCCATGTGACCTGAGATTTCCCACAATTTAGATTTTGCAATTTGTGGAGTTGTTACGATTACATAACCACGTTTTCTGTGTTCTTCTCTCCAGTAGTTTTCAATTTGTTCTCTTACTGTCGCAAGATTTGGATGCCACAACACAAGACCTCCGCCTAATTCTTCTCGAGTTGAGAATAAATCAAGCTTTGTACCAAGTTTTCTATGGTCACGTTTTTCAGCTTCTTCAATAAATGTCAAATACGCTTGTAAATCTTCTTTATTCCAGTAAGCTGTTGCATAAATACGTTGTAACATTTTATTATTTTCATTACCACGCCAGTATGCACCTGCAACCTTTAACAATTTAATAGCATTTGCTTTAATATATGATGTATTTGGAAGGTGAGGACCAGCACAAAGGTCATTAAATAAAGCATTGCCGTCTTTATCTTTTGTTATATACAAAGTAGGATTATCATTTTTGTGTTCTTCCAATAATTCAGCTTTGTAAATTTCGCCTTCTTTCTTAAATTCTTCAATTTGAGCTTCAACATCAGGTATAACATATTTTTCAAATGTAAGATTTTGTTTAATAATCTCTTTCATTTTTTCTTCGATTTTTTGAAGGTCATCTTCGGTGAAAGCATGTCCGTCAGTTAAATCAAAATCATAGTAAAAACCGTCAGCAGTTGCCGGTCCTATTGCTAACTTTGCAGATGGGAACAGGCTTTGAACGGCTTGTGCCATGATGTGTGAAGTTGAGTGTCTTAAAATACTCAAAGTTTCGTTGTTCTTTTCCATTTTTCTTCTTTCTGCCCTTGAGATTACCTGAGTGCATTAAATAGAAAACCTTCTAAATAATTGCTTGTATTGAGTTCTGTAAAACCCTCACCTGCCCCTCTCCCTCGGAGAGGGAAGTAATCCCCTGAGGTGGGCCCCTCTAACTATGTAACAATATAATTATATTACAAAATATTTTATTTAAACAAAGTTAAATAAATTTTACAGGTTAAAGAGACAAAAGTATTACAAATTTAAAATTGATTGACTTACAACATAACCTGTAGACCAGCAGTTCTGCAAATTAAAGCCACCACAAAATCCATCAATATCTAAAACTTCACCACAAAAATACAAACCAGAATACGTTTTACTTTCAAGAGTTTTGGCATTAATTTCTTTTAAATCAATACCACCACAGGTTACAACCTCACTATCAAGAACTTTTCCGGTTACTGTTACTTCAAAATTCGTAAGCTTATTCAATATTTTATCTCGAGTTTTGCCATCAATTTTATGACAAGGCGTTTCGGGGGAAATATTTAAACTATTTAAAACCCAAACGGCCAATGCTTTTGGTACAAATTGTCCAAGCAGATTTTTTATTTCTTTATGAGAATTTTTATCCAAGTGTTCTTGCAAATTAAATTCCTCAATAAGCTTAAGATTTAATTTATATGGCATTTCTTTTCTGGCATTTATTGAAGATATTGTATAAATATAAGGTCCGGAAACGCCTTTATGTGTAAACAGAATATTATTAATACAAACACCTGCAATATCAGCAAAATTTTCTTTTGTTATCAGGCCAACAAGGGATTGTGTTGGAGGAACAATATTAATATCGAGTTCTTTCAAAAAATCAAAGTCAACATGCCCGCCTATCGCAACAACAATAATATCAAATGCGTAAGAACTCTTATCTGTTTTTAATTTCCAACAATTGTCGAGTTGTTCTATCGTTATAACTTTTTCTTTAACAAACGTTGTTTTAGAAAGAGAATTTAACATTTTTTCTCGAACATCTTTAGCTGAATTCGAAACAGGGAAAATTCTATTATCTTCTTGAGTATAAGTTTTAATGCCGATTGATTCAAAAAAGTCAATTGTATCCGCTGTTCCAAAACGAGAAAATACGGAATATAAAAATTTTTCTCCACGAGGATAATTTTTTGCAAGCTCCTTAAAATCATACTCAGAATGTGCTAAATTACAACGGCCACCTCCTGTAGGTAAAAGAGTTCGCAAAAAATTACTCTTATCAAACAACGTAACATCAAAACTATCTTGCAAATAGTTCGCACAAATACATCCGGCAGGACCGCCACCGATTATAGCAACAGTTTTATATTTACCACTAGAAGTCGACGCGTGTACCATATAAAAATACCATTTCAGGATTTTCAAGATCACTATGCATTTCTACAATTGTTTTATGCAAAATCGGATGTTCGAAATCTGCATTTAACTCCATCATCGGAACAAGATTAAACGCACGTAAATGAACATATTTATGAGGGATAGTCAAATTATCTTCATTTATAACTTCTTTGTTATAAAACAATATATCAATATCAATAGTTCTGTCTTCATAATCATTCGTTAGCTTATGTTTTCGTCCAAGCTGAGATTCAACTCTTTGACAGACTTCCAACAAGTCTTTTGGTGTATACTTCGTTTTTATTTCAACCAAAGCATTTACAAACCATGTCTGAGTATTCATATTCCAAGGTTCAGTTTCATAAAATGCTGAAGTTCGAACAATAGAAATATTATCGTCCAGCCCTAACAAACTAGCAGCCTGTTGGACATACCCGATTCTATCTCCTTTATTAGATCCTAAACTTAAATATACTATCGCCATATCCTGATTTTATAAATTTTTGTTTATATTGTCAACATGCCAAAACTATTTATTGTATAATTATCGTTATCATGATATATACAATTATTTTAATTTTATTGGTAATAATTACAGTTTCAATGTTTAGTGAACTTTTCCTATACGGATTGGTTTCAACTATATTATTTATCATTTTATTACCATTTTACTACATTGTCAGAGTATTTAACGGAAAATTTCTTTATGGTTGGAAAGAAAAATTAGGATTTTTTAAAAATCCCAAATTGGGCGATAAAGTTATTATGTACCACGGAGTTTCAGTAGGTGAAGTTATCGCACTGGAAAATCTTATAAAAAAAACAAAAGAAACTTTTCCTGATTATAAAATTGTTGTAACAACAGGAACTAAAACAGGTCAAGAAATAGCAATAAAAAAATTTTCAAACATAGTAGATTTTATTACATATTTCCCATTTGATATTCCTTACTGTGTTAATTCATTTTTAAACAAAATAAAACCAACAGTAGTTTTAATTGCAGAAACTGAGTTATGGCCATCTTTTTCAATGCTTTGTAAAGCTAAAAATATAAAATTATATTGTATTAATGGCAGAATGTCAGATTCAACATATTCATTATATAGATTTTTTAGACACTTCTTCAAAATAGTATTATCAAAATACACAAAAATATTAACTCAAAGTGACATAGATAAGAATAAACTAATTTCAATTGGTGCTCCTGAAGAAAAAACATTCGTTATGAAGAACCTAAAATTCGATGTAAAAAAATCAGAAGCCCCCGTTGATTTAGGACAAAATGGATTTAGAGTTATCATTGCAGGAAGCACACACCAGGGTGAAGACGAAATTATTCTTGATATATTTAAAGAAAAACAAAAAGTATATAATGATATAAAGCTATTATTAGTTCCAAGACACACTACTCGTTTACCGAAAATTATTGAAATAATAAAATCAATGGGACTAAATTATGGTTTACGATCCAAAAATGATACATTCGAAGAAAAAAGCGTAATTATATTAGATACAATGGGCGAATTAAGTAAAATGTATTCAATATGTCATTTTGCATTTATTGGAGGTAGCTTTAATAAAACAGGAGGTCATAATCCTCTAGAAGCAACCGTTTACAATAAACCTACAATAACTGGTCCATCGATTCATAACTTCAGAGATATTTATTGGTTACTATCTCGCTCTACAGCAGGAAAAATTGTAAAAACGCCAAAAGAATTATCACAATATATTGAAAAATTACTATCAGATAATGATTTTTACACTCTAGCTTGCAAAGATTGCGAAGCTATATTCCAAGACCAGCAGGGCGCGATGGATGTTGTTATCCAAGAATTAAAAAGCATATTGAAATAGCACCACAATTGTAAACAAATATTACAATAACTTCAAAATTTCTAAAGATTCCTTTTTTTGTTGCCGATATTAAAAACATAGGAAACAAGATGAAAGGAACAAGCCATGGGCATGAGTGCTTCACAAGCAAGATTTTTAAGCTTGACAGCTCGCAAGACAAATGTTGAATATGAAGGTCAACAAATTAACCAACAAAGAACAACTTTGTCCAACCAAACTGCAAGCTACTACAGCCAATTGACAAACATGACTGTTCCAACTCCTCCTTCCGGAACAGATTTTACTAAAATAACTTATACATTCAGTGACGGTCTAGAAAATAACACAATTAATACTCTAATCGCTCAAAGAGATGGTTATTATATATTGAATTATACACAAGAAACTTTGGCTAACTCTGTAGTTGCAAACGGAACTGTTATTGTAACAAGAACTCCAAAAGCAGATGTTGAAAATAATTATGACTACTACATCGGAGCTAGCAAATTAAGATTATTAGGCGAAGATTCTGACGATCAATATCTAAATTCTTTACAACCTGAAAGTGTTAGAAATGATGCATTACTTGTTGAACAACAATACCTTACAATGCTTCAAGAAAAATACCAAGAAAAAAATTGGTACGTAAGATATCAGCAAAATAGCTCAAACGGAGCTTACGAACCGGTATTCTACAGTGCAGCTCAAATGGAAACTGCTACTTATAGTGATAAAACAAGCTCTTCAATTTCTGGTATTAAATCTTATACTTACGGTCAAACTACTGAAACTCGTGAAATTAGAAATGCTAAAGCCAGAGTTGAACAAGATAGCAAAGGTCGTTATATGAGTATTACTATTTACGAAACAGATAAAGATGGTAAAGAATATGGCACAACTTATGCTTTAAATGCTACAACTGTTAGTGATGACAAAGCTTACAATGATGCAATGAACCAATATCATTACAACAAAGCTCAATACGAACAAGAAATTCAAAGAATAAATTCTAAAATTGAAATTATTCAAACTCAAGATAAAGATCTAGAATTAAGATTAAAACAACTTGATACAGAAGAAAGCGCAATTTCTACTGAAATAGATGCTGTTAAAAAAGTTATATCTAAAAACGTAGATTCAACATTCAAAACATTCAACGCTTAATACATAACAGCAGAATTACAAAATTTAAAAATAAAAATTTCCTTTCCCTTTTTCCTATTAATTTTCCAACGACTCGTAAAACAGTCGTATTTTTTTGTCCAAAATTCAAAGTACTTTAATTTATACAAATTTCATTGAAATCATCCACTCTTCGTGATAAGATTAGTTCGCAATAGAAATTGAGGTGGATATGGATAATCTTAAAATTTATCTTGATAAAGATATTAATCAAGAGTTAATTAAATCTAAAAAGATTGCAATTATTGGTTTTGGTTCTCAAGGTTACGGTCAATCTATGAATCTTAAAGATTCAGGTTGCGATGTGGTTTTGGGTTTAAGACAAAATGGCAAATCTGATATAAAAGCAAAAAATTACGGTTTTAGAACAATGTCGATTGAGGATGCCGTAAAATGGGCTGATATAGTTCAAATACTAATCCCAGACGAAATTCAAGCAAATGTGTACGAAAACCAAATAAAACCAAATATGAAATCCGGTCAATATCTAATGTTTTCACACGGATTCAATATTCACTACAAAAAAATTATTGCACCTGCAGATATAAATGTAATAATGGTAGCACCAAAAGGTCCAGGACATACTGTTAGAAGTCAATATGAAGAAGGTAAAGGTGTACCATCCTTAATTGCAATATATCAAAATCCTTCAGGTGATTCAAAAGATGTTGCTCTATCTTATGCTTCTGCTATTGGTGCAGGACGTGCCGGTATTATTGAAACATCTTTTAGAGAAGAAACTGAAACTGATTTATTTGGAGAACAAGCAGTTATTTGCGGCGGAGTATCTGCTCTTATGAAAGCTGGATTTGAAGTTCTTACAGAAGCAGGTTACTCTCCTCATATGGCATACTTTGAAGTATTGCACGAAATGAAACTGATAATAGATCTTGTAAACCAAGGCGGTTTGGCTGATATGAGATATTCAATTTCTAACACTGCAGAATATGGGGATATGACAAGAGGTCCAAAAGTTATTGGCGAAGCCTCCAAAAATGCAATGAGAGATATTCTAAAAGACATACAATCAGGTAAATTTGCAGAAGAATTTACAAGTGAAATGAAATCTGGATGTTCAAACTTCAACAAACTAAGACAAGATAATACCAATCATCCGATAGAAACAGTTGGCAAAGAGATTAGAGAATCATTCGTCTGGGGACAAAACAAAATTATAAATAAAGACAAAAACTAAATTCTCGCACAACTCCCGCTCTTTGAGTGGAGAAATAAAGAGCAGTTAACAAATAAAGGAAATTAAATTATGTTTAATACAGAAGATATATATGAAGTTGTTATTTTTTCAATCGGAGATACAAAAGCCGGAACCAAAATGGGTAAATTACAATTGAAAAACACTAATGATAACACCCTACTAAATTGTATTTTATGGGAAGAAACCCTAAATCGTTTTGACAGTAAGATTTTCAGAACAGGAAACCTTGTAAAAATTGTATCTGCAAGCTTTAATGAAAAATTCAACAATTGCTTAGTTTCAGCCTTAGAACTTATTAAAGAAGCTAAACTTGGCTTAACTAATAGCGAAATTGAGCAATATTGGACAAAGTTACAATCATTCATCAGTCAAATTAAAGATGAAAAATTACATAATTTTGTATATGAACAATTTGAGCAATATGCTGAACAATTTAAGATTATGCCAGCAGCTAAACTTATGCACCACAACTATATTGGCGGACTACTTGTTCACACCGTTGAATGCGTTGAATTTGCAAAGCATAATATGGAGAAATTTGCCTATAAAACTAACGAAGATGAAATTTATGCAGCGTGCTTACTTCATGATTTTGGTAAAATATTTGAATATACAATAGACACAGAAACCGGTCTTATTGATTATGCTCCAAACTTCAGAGAAGAATGGATTTCACATTCACAATACGGATTTACTACGTGCATGAATTCAGGTTTTAAACGTGTTGCTAAAATGATTGCAGCTCACCACGGAAGAAGTGATTGGGGTGCAATTATTGATCTAGACCAAAAAGATCTGGAACCTGAATTATATTTAATCCATTTTATAGATAATTTATCTGCTAAATTTGGAAAAATTAGCACTCGATTATTAGAACAATAAAAAGCCGTTTTAGCTTAATTACAAGCTTGAAAATCAATAATAATTGATTAAATGTTAACAAAATATATAAAAATTTACGTTACGAAACATTTTGAGTCATGGAGCATGGTTTATGCTAAATTATAGGTTATAAAAGGATATATTTAAGAATTAGTTGAGTTTAAGGAGATAATGAATGTCTGAATATTTGAGCAAAGAAGAGATTAAGCAATGGAGAAGCTCATTAGAAAAGATTACATTAGAGGAGTTCGCTGCCAGATTAGGGAAAAAAGTTGAAGAAAAAAAAGAAACTAATGATCTTATAGATATCGTTCTACACGGTCAACCTGTAGTTTCAAATGAAACAGAATGGTCTTCAAAAGCTGAAAGATTAAGCACTATTGCAGATAGAGCATATGAGAAAGAAAAAGAATTATACGTATCTCCTTTCTCAGCAAAAAATCTTGCATCTGATAACAATATTTCAGCTAAAACCGAGGAAAAAGTTAAACCTGAGAAAAAGACACCGGCACCTAAAAAAGATGTTGAAGTTAGTAAAGTAAAAACAACTAAATCTACAAAAACTGCAACAAAAAAATCTTCTGAAAAAGCAGCAAAAAAAGTTGCAGCAGAAGTCTTAAATGATACTAAAACAGGTGACTCTTTAAGAGATGATGTAAGAGTTGTATTCAAAAAAGCTTTAACTGATAGAGAACAAAAAGTATTTGATTATTTTGCAGCTAATAAAAATAAAATAGTTTACGCAAAAGATTTAGCAACTCTTCTTGACTTGCCTAGAGATTATGTTTATAAATATATTAAAAATCTTCGCGCTAAAATTGAAGGTGAAGCATTAAAAAATGCTGATAAAGGTGGATTTGTATTATCCATTTAACATATTAAATTTATAACTACAAAAAAGCTCTTAAATAATATTTAAGAGCTTTTTTAGTATAAAAAATAAAAATTATTGAATTTCTATTTTTGCACCAACAAATTCTAATGCTTTTTTTGTTAAATCAGCTTCTTTATCTGAAATAGAGGTCATAAAAGTAGCAGGTACAGACTCAACAACTTTCTTAGCTGATGCATAATCCAAACCTGTTATTTGTCTTAATGTAGCCATTACTGTAGCTTTATTAGCCCCAGCATTAACTAATGTCAAAGAACATTTGCCAGTACCTTTTTTTATTACTGGATATGACACAGTTGGCGTAGATGATGAGTTAATAAATTTATTTTTTAAATCGTTAAAGGTTTTAATTTCTTTAACGTTAATATTATCCATATCAATATTATATTTTTTTTTCAAATAATCTCTGGCAATAATTATCAACATAAAAGCAAATGCACAATATAATAAAGTCATATTCATAATACAAAGCCCTCTTAAATATAAAAATGGACGACCTACCGATCGCCCATTCATAATATCATATAACTGATCTAAAA
>JAAVBM010000105.1 GCA_014803505.1 bacterium
AAACCGAAGTTTACGCTGCTGCTCTTCCTCTCTCCTCGGCGGTGCGGACGGGACTTGAACCCGCGACCCCATGCGTGACAGGCATGTATTCTAACCAGGCTGAACTACCGCACCTTGAGTATCGTATGTCTTGCATCCGTTCGGAATATCTTTCCTTCCCGTTTGCGGTTGCAAAATTACAACCTTTTTTCTTACCCACCAAATTTTTCGCAATATTTTTTCATATTTTTCTCTTATTCCCCTACCCTCACTCGTCTTATATTCCTGATTACCAAAAGTTTACCGACTGCAAATATTTTCGCTCAACAGCTGCAATTTGGAGAATTGCGGTTTATTTCGTAATTTTAGGCATTAATTTATTCTATTTATATGACTCACGCTTTGGCGGAAGACCGCAACGCAGCTGAACAGCTGTTGAAAGAGAAATTCGGTTTCGAAAGATTCCACGATCATCAATGGGAGGCCATCAGCCGTCTGCTCAAGGGGGAAAGAGTACTGATGATAGAGCGCACCGGTTTCGGAAAGTCGCTCTGCTTCCAGTTTCCGGCCCTTCTTCTCGATGGAATCACTATCATTTTCTCCCCGCTGATCGCGCTCATGCGCGACCAAGTGGCCGGTCTGCGCCGCCGTGGTATCCCCGCCGAATGTCTAAACAGCGAGAATCCACCCGAAGAGAACGACAGAATACTCAGGGCCGCCCTTGCCGGAGAACTGAAAATACTCTACATCGCTCCGGAACGTCAGGAGAATGAGTTATGGAGCGCAGCCGCTCATCAGATGAAGATAGCTATGGTGGTCATCGACGAAGCCCATACGGTCTCCGTATGGGGTCACGACTTCCGTCCCTCCTTCCGCCGAATAATAGGTTTGGTAGGACTTCTTCCGCCGGACACTCCCGTATTGGCCGTGACAGCCACGGCTACCCCCCGCGTACAGACCGACATTGAACGTCAGATAGGAGGACAACTGATCACTCTTCGTGGCGATCTGCTTCGCGACAACTTCCGCTTCCATGTGATCGAGGTGAAATCGGAAGAGGAGAAGATGATATGGCTCGCACGCCATATCGACTCTCTCCCCGGCTCGGGGATAATATATACCGGCACACGCTCCGACACTTCCCGCTATGCCGGCTGGCTACGCAGTTGCGGAGTGGATGCGGAATGTTACAACGCCGGTCTGGAGGCCGACGACCGCAAGACAGTGGAACACGGTCTGATGGAGAGTCGCTGGAAATGCATAGTCTCCACAAATGCCCTCGGCATGGGAATCGACAAGAACGATATACGCTTCGTGGTGCATACGCAGATCCCCTCCTCGCCCGTACATTATTATCAGGAGATCGGACGCGCCGGACGTGACGGTCTCCCTTCCGACATTATCCTATTCTTCAACAGCTCAAAGGATTCTCACGGCATCCCTGCCGACTGCCGCTTGCCCCTCTCTTTCATCAATAATGCGCGCCCCTCGCGCGAGACTTATCTGAAAGTGATAGCGGAATTGCGTGAAGCTCTCCTCTCCGAACGGGAGTTGATGATGAAATGCAACCTCAAGCAGACGGAAGCCCGAATAGTGAAAGCCGACCTTCTCGATCAGGGGATTGTGATTGAAGTGAAGATCAATAATAAGAAGGTATATGAATACCAATATGACGCTCCCGAGCTCGACACTTCCTCTTTCGAGGAGTTGCGCCGGGCGAAGTTGAAAGATCTGGAGGCGATGGTGGGATATGTCAGCACGCAGGGCTCGCGCATGGAATACTTGTGTCGTTTCCTGGGCGATGCCACAGACCGGCAGTTTGCGGGGTGTGATAACACGTCGGAAGCGAAATGGAGTGTGGAGCATGATTCCGCTTATGATGATTATACCGCGCGTCTTGCCGCTTTCGAAGCCTCCGGTATTCCGGAGCTGGTACTTTCCAAAGCCAAGAAATCACCCGTGGAGACGGGCGCGGCTGCCGGGCGCTACCGGGAGACTGCTATCCGCACAGCTCTCTCCGAGAGCCGTAAGAATCCTCTCTATACTTTCCCTGAGGCTCTCTTACAGCGTCTGGAGAATGCTTTCCGAAGTCTTACGCCGGAGGAGCCGGTTGCAGGCGTAACGTTTGTGCCGCAGCGTGAGGGGAATACTTCGGAACGCCTCGCCCGGGAATTGGCACAGAGACTCGGTTTGCCGTGTCTTTCCACGCTGCGGTGTGTGGGTGATCGCTTTTCACAGCGGGAGCTTCGCAGTGCTTTTTCCAAGAAGGATAATGTGGCGGGGGCTTTCGAGCTGTTGCGCCCGGATATTGTGGAGGGTCATAAACTTATACTTGTAGATGATTTCTGCGACAGCGGGGCCACGCTTCTCGAAGCGGCATCTTTGCTCGTAAATGCGGGGGCCATGCGCCTTGTGCCGGTCACGCTTGCCAAAACCGAACCGGGAGACTTATGATTAATGACATGACTTACTGGGTGGCGCTCTCCTGCATGGAGGGGCTCACCAACGTTGAAAAAAATACTCTGCTTGTGGAATTATACAGGCAGGGAAGCTCGCTTGCCGATTTTTTCCGTAAAGCTTCGGATGATTGGAGGAGGTATGAGAGTATCGCAATGATGGGAGAGAGAGGTGTGGCGGCTTTCGAAGCGGCCCGCAAGGCTCTCCCAAACAGTGCATTCATTGCCGAGGAATTGCTGAGTCAAAGGTATCATCTGCTCCCCGTGATGTCGGCCGACTATCCGGCAAGGATAAAGCGCTGTCTGAAGTATGCCTCGCCGGTGCTGCTATATTGCCGTGGCAATCTCCGATTGCTTGAGAGCGGCACGGTCTCTGCCTTGGGCTCTCCTTACCCTTCTGACGAAGCCTTGGCCTTCGCCGCCTCTTTGGGACAAAGCGTAGCTCGGGAAGGGTCAACTCTCATCAGCGGGGAGGCTCCGGGGTGCGACAATACCGCTCTGGAGGCTACTCTGTCGTCGGGAGGAGGAGCCGTAGTAGTAATTCCGGAAGGAATTATGAAATTCGGCACCGGTTTCGAGCGATTATTCCGCTACATGTCTCGCGGAAAGTTAGCCGTTGTAAGCAGTTTCTCCCCGGACGCTTACCGCAATAGTGAGCGTCAGACTCTCTCCGACCGGCTGATCCTCGCCCTCTCCGACAAAGTCTACGCAGCCCCGACGGATCCCCGCAGCGCCCTCCACGCCACCCTGCAATCCTACCTCTCCGCCGGCCACTCCGTCATCCCCTTCTAACTCTACTCCTATGAACCATGCGCGGCGTTGAATTTCATTGGAGGATTGCGGAGTTCTTGTAGGCGTTGTTTTCAAGGTCGTCGTTCCGCTCAACTTTCTTACCGTAATTAAATGTATAGATAAAGGAGATATGCAATCTCCTCGCGTACCCCGAGACGGTTGTCCATCCATCGGAACTATATACCTTGGAATTGAACGTATCGTACATTCTTCCCTTGGAGAACCAATTGTGGAACGATGCCTCCACCTTAAAATTCCCTTTGGAATAGTTGGCTCGCAGGCCGTAGGCGCATCTTGTCCGCGTAGTGGCACCGAAACCGTTCATGATACTTTTGGTGGGTGTAGCGTAATAAAGGGAGAACCCTGCCGGGCCGACATAGTAGGCGGCATACGCCTCCCCGCTGAAACAACTCAGGTTTATCGGATTTATTCCGGATTGGAACTCCCTGCTGAATCCTCCGCTCAGATTCAACACCACAGAGTTGTGCAGAAGTCGGGCCGTCGCCGACAACGTGGCGGATAGCGAACGCTCCGTATTGTCATCGCTGAAGCTCCTCACTATCCCCTCATATCCCTGCATCACAGAATAGAGATATACCGGGAAATGGCGATACTCATCATATCTTATATCCGCCGCCATACTGAAGAGATTCAGCGGGATAAAGTTGTAGGTAAGCCCTATGTTCGGACCATAGATGTTGCGCATATCCGGATTTCCTTTGGTCCAGAGCAGTTCATCCTGACGCACTGTCGCATCATTGTTCCAGGCTGCCTGCGGAGTGGAATTGTTCCATCTCGCATCGAAATAAAGCTGGTTCCCGGAATTTATATTATAGTTGAATCTCAGGATAAGCCTCGGATTCCATTCATTCAGAAGAGTAGATCCGTTGAGATTCGCCCGCATATATGACAATCCCACACGCGTGAATATGTTGAGGCCGAATCCGAAATTCTTCATATACTCCAGAAAGAACAGATTCTCATAGGAGGAAAGTTTCTGTGTGGATGAGGCCCCTCCCTGATATTCGGTATCATAGATCTGGCTGTAGTTGGCTATCATTGCGCGCAGCGTGTTGCCGTGAGGGAACTGTTTCACATAGTAGATACTGCCGGAGGGTATGTACGCATTCTCCCGGATATCATTTTCTATAGGGGCAAGTTCTCCGAGGGTATATGAGGTCCGCTTCCTGTTATTCGAATAAGAGAATGACCAATTGGCGATGATGGAGTTGTGCTTGGGGAGTAGGAATTGATAGTAACCCGTTATATTGGCATTGTTGGAGAGGTTGTTGAGGTTATCCCGGAACTCCGTGTCCGGCAAGATGGGTGCGGAGTAGCGCACCCCTCCTTCATGTAAGGTCACAGGCATCGCCACTCGATTGAACGAGAGGGTATGACTGAGAAATGTGCCGTTGCTCCCGTTGTAGGCGGCTCGTATGCTCGCCATCTCTGAATTGTCGCGTGAATGGGTGTAGTCCGTGGTCTTGATTCGCTCCAGGGATTCTATCTCCTTCGAGTCGAACATGAATCCCCGCATTGTCTCCTTGAGATAACTTTTTGTAGTACGGTCCCATGTCCCGCCGGCATATACATTTGCATCGAACGTCCAGTCCCTGTAGGTGAACTTCTCGTAGACGCTTCCCGATACTCCTTCGGTGGTGAGGAGTTTTCCGTTCAGGCCGAGTTTGGTGTATCCGCCCCAGTCATAGGTGCGGACAATGAAGTTGACCACATATTCCTTTCCTCCGAAACGCGGGTCGGCGGGATGGTCGAGCACCGCTACGGATAGCACATCCTCCGTACGAAGACCTTCCATATCCTCCGCCGAGGCCGGAACATAATTCATAAAGAAAGATACCTCCCGGTTGCTTATGGTGCGAACACTGTCATCAATTGGCGACACCTTTAGCTGCGGTATCTGCATACGGGACAGAAGCGAGACGGCATTGGTAGCCGCATTCTTTATATTCTTCGCCGGAATATATTCCACTCCTCCTTCTATCACGCGCTGGGTAAGGCCCTCCACCACTATCTCCTCAAGGTCCCGGCTGAAAGCGAGCGAATCCGCCTCCTCCACATTCTGTGCGTATCCCGACAAGCAAAGCAGGCTTAGCGCTCCTGTAATAAGAATCTTAGTATTGATTAATCTCATATATCCCTCTTTTTATGATTGACTTCCTAATGATTGACGTATAAAGAAGAGACCCTCCTTATATGCTTAACGCGAACGCCCGCTTGCCGTGACACCTCCCCCCAATCTTTTTTGCCCCAAAGGGCAAAAATCCTCA
>JAAVBM010000106.1 GCA_014803505.1 bacterium
CACCTGTATAGCTGAAATTCTTAGCAGGCTTAGTTGCTCCCGCTGCGTCATAGAAAGTTATCTTAGCTGTAGACAGGTCTTTAACGGTCTCCCCAACAGCTTTAATTTCATATGGCTTGATTATGGATGTCGAACTATCATATCCACCTTTACCTTCAATCTTTACATATGCTCTTCCGGCTGCTGAAGTCTTGCCTAAAGGTGTTGTTCCGGCTGCGTCACTACAGTATGTTACTTTGTAATTAGATGCCTTAAGCAATGTATTAGTGTCATTCTCAATTACATATGGTGCAGACTTATACACCTTAGCTGATTTGCCTAAAGCTACATCCGAAACTATAACAGTAACATTATCCTCACTCATTGCTGCTTTTTCAATTGTGAATTGTCCGGTCTTCTTTACTCCCTTATAGTTACCAAGTCCTGTTACAGTATATTTTGCAGTTCCAACTTTCTTGTTTGCACTATAGGCAATCTTGTAATCTACACCCTGATCCAGTTCTTTTCCGTCATATGTAACTTCAAGAGCATCTTTTGCAAATGTAACTCCTGTACTTACAAATTTAAGTTTAGTATTGGCTGCAGTCACTTCTGTACCATCCAGCGCTACTTTTACCTTGCTTTCGTCCTTAGCCGCCGGTTTGATAGTATAGGTCTTAGTTACTGTTCCCACACAATCTGCACTGATTCCTGTAACTGTGAATGTCTTCTTGCCTGCACTGGTTATATCGCTTGGATATGATACTATATAATCTACACCTTCTTCAAGAGTCTTGGTCTTTCCTTTGTTCTCTATAGAAGTAAATTTAGGTTTCTTTGGCGTTCCGTCATAGATTATATTCTTGTTCGCAGTATTATCAAGCTTAACAACAAGTTTTACATTCTTCTGTGCCGCCTTAGATACAAAAACTATAGTCAGAACACGTGACTCTTTGAAACTACCGCCTTCTTTAGCTTTGACGGTTACTGTGTTTCCATCATCTGCACTAGACCAGTCTTTCTTGTTCTTATAAGTAGGATCAGCAAATTCAAAGTCTTTATTGGCTGCCAGTTTCTTTCCATTGTAGTTCAAAACAGGTGTTGCCTTAGCGCCTTCTACTACTACCAACTTATCGCCTTCTACCTCTCCTGCACCTGATTCATCATTCTCAGCCAAACTCTTCTGCTTAATATTAAAGGTCTGTTCTGTTTTTCCGCTCAGGTTGCCCTTACCGGTTACGGTAATCTTAGCCTTACCATCAGCAACCTTAATATTATTGCTGCATTTAACAGTATAATCGATACCCGGAATGAGGGGTTCTCCGTCATAAGTTACTGTATACTCAGGAATTATTGCACTTCCGGTATATGTGTAGTTTTCCTCTTTGAGGATAATTTCTAATCCTTCTCCGTTGCCGCCAGGAGTGTTGCTGCCCTTAACTTTGACTGTAACAGTCAATACATCACTGCTTATCATACCCTCTTTCACAGCGATTGCTTTCACAACAGTTGTTTCCTTAATTGAAGCAATAACAATACCTGTAGAGGAATCATATTTATCAGTTGATGAAGAAGGTACGCTTTCGTTCAGTGTGTAGTATATATCTACCCCCTGAGTTTCAGATGCAAGTTTAACGGTTACATCTGTATCCTTATCTACACTTACAGTATTATCACTTATTTGCTCTTCATTAACTGTAGCAGTAAGATTTCCAACCTTTTCATAAGTCTCTTCTGACACTGTGTACTGGAATACTGCAACCATACTATATCTGCCGTCTTTTTCGGCAACAGCTTTGATGGTCGTGTTTTCAGTAACCTCAATTCCATTATCTTTATTATAAGTCTGTCGTCCGCTATCCGGATCAGTAGGATCTGCCGGATTTTCGCCCATTGTATAGAAAATGGTCGTACCCGCATCAGCTGTCAGTGTAACCTTTCTTGCGTTAGCAGGCAATACAGCGCCGTTTTCGGGAGTTGCCGCAGGTCTGCTAAGCGGTACTAAATAATTAAGAGTTACTACTTCACTATATTTGCTGCCTCTCTTAGCAACAGCCTTTATAGTAGTATCAACACTAACTTTAATTCCGCTTCCCTCTTTGTCATATGTTAACGGTTTAGATGATGCAACAGATGGATCTTTCGGATTTTCACCCATCGTATACAATATGGTCACATCCTCATCAGCGGTCAATTTAACTCTTCCGCCGCCGTCAGGGAACTGATATCCACTCTTCGGGTCCGCAACAGGTGCATTTACAATAACATTGTAGGTAACACTTGTAGCATCACTTGTCTTACCATACATCACTGCGACTGCTTCAATCGTTACGGTGCTGTTGTTTAGATTAAGCATATCTGCAGTTATTTTAATTCCGGCTTTACCGCCTGCATAAAGAGTAGGTTCCTCATCCAAGGTCTTGCCAGATTTTATATTGTAATAAATTGCTGCGCCTGGCTCAGCTGACATCACAACACTTGAACCTAGTTTAATACTGCCGCCTGAAGGCGTAAGTTCAGGCTTATTAGGCGCCGGTGCATCTATTACGGTATATGTAAATGTTGAAACCGTACTGAGTTTGCCATATTTATAAGCAATCGCCTGAATTGTTATTGAATTGTCCTTAATATTGTCGCCATCAACTTCTATTGCTCCGGTGTACGGTATACCTTCTTCAACAGTCGGCTCGTCAGTTTTATTTACGTTATAGTAAACCTTTGCACCCATTTCAGCTGACAGAACAATTTTTGCACCTTTTATAACCTTATTGTCCTTTACTTCGGGTGTAACGATAGCTGTAGGAGCTGCCGGCGCTGATACTGTTGTATCACTCGGAAGAACAATTGACATATCTTTTCCGACAAATGGATTCCAGCTTCCTAAAAATGCTGCAACGGTAATCTCTGTTCCATCTTTCAGTTTTGGTTCTGTTAATAAAGTAGACCATGTCGCTCTTCCTGGTGTGGTTATCTCTCCATTAGCATCTACTACCTGATAGTGATTACTTTCAATGCCGGAAACCTCATATGTGCCATATTCCTGACTCAATGCAGATTCCCCGCCAAGACCCGGATCCCAAGCAACCGGCGCTATAAGTGACTTACTTCTCAATGCCTTTTTAATTACATCTTCTTTTTCATCGTCAAAATGTTCCTGCCAATAACTATCTACCTCATCAATTACAGTATTATAAAATACTGCTTCACCGGTAGCCTTAGTCCATGGACGGCCGAAATATCCAGGCTTGGTAGTGTATGTAGACGCCGTATCCACACCCGGTACAGTTGAAGTAACATGACAGTTATACATTAAATATCCGCGTCCGCTTGACTGCTGTGCGGCTGTTATATATCCTACGTCATTTTTATCTTCACTAGTGTTAAATACCAGATTACACTTAGCAAATACCGCAGTCATACCACCAAAGATATAATCGGTTCCACCATAAATATCACAGCCATAGAATGATGCTGTAACACCGGTGCCTCCATAAAGAGTATCCTGACGTCCGATAAATTTACAATTATCAAATGAAATCTGCTTGCAATTATTTGCGATTCCAAGAGCCGCTGCTCTTTCAACATAAGCTTTATCCTGGACTGTGGTATCTCCTACTGCCATAGAAGCTCTTGGAACGGCTCCTTCTTTTGCACCGCCTTGTTTTTCAAGAATATCCTCTGCCGCCTTTTTGGAAATATATTGGTTAAATGAATTCTCAAAAATAATTCCTTCCGCAGATACATTTGAACCGCTTATTTCCACAGTTGCATTCCAGTAACAGTCTGTACCGCCGCCAGTCGGGTTGCTGGTTGATGCAGAACCGTTTGCTTTATTAGTCTCAAAAACTTCTTCGCTCCACTTATAATCGCTTCCCATACTATAGTAGTTATATCCAACTCCATAATATGAGGTTATACGAACTGCAGTAGGATCAATATCTACACCCTTATTCCTTAAGCCTATACTTGCATTTTCTCCTGCCGCATTGACAAGTTTAACATCATCCATGTCAATGACAATCATTTCTTCATAGTTGCCCGGAGCTATGCTGATAGTTACTACATCACCTGACTCTCTTTCCATCAAACGAACTGCAGCTAATGCAGCGTTGATAGTTTTGAAACTGGTGCTGCTTTCTTCCGCAGACGGGTCTACCGTAATCGCAGACGCATAAGGAATAGTTTTTGTAAGTTCTATCTTAGTAAAATAAGTCTGGGCAGTCATATTCACTTCTACATATCCGGCTCCTCCGGTATACTCATAAACTGTCGTTGCTGTCTTACTAGTACTGCCATATGCTGCATCTCCCGAAGCAAGCCCAAACTCGGTACCGCCAGTACCGCCAATGGTTCCGCCCGCTCTGTAATAATAAGTAATCTCTACATTACAAGCTTCTTTCACCGGTATCTCAATTTTAGCGTTGGCTGCTGCTACAGCATGCGCTTTACCACTTTCATTTGTTACAGAGGTAAGCTTGAGACCTTTAAAATTCCCTGCATCACACGCCTCTTTCGTAAATCCTTCTGCTGCTGAGAATATCCACTTAGTGATATTTGAGTTAAACACAATCTTCTTAGTAACAGCTTCTCCGTCTACTACAAGATTCGATGTACGCTCCTGTACATAAATGCCGCTGTTAGAAACCTCTACACTATATGTACCGTCTCTTAACTCAATATCATCCGTTCCCGTAAAGTTATATACATAGCCGTCTTCGTTCAAATTAGTAAATTTGAAGTTGGCATCTGCCAAATCATCAAGCGTTGCACCTTCAGGTGCGATTGTAACCTTGTATACAGGTTTCTTAGCATAAGTAATATTTCTACCTGTAATATCTGAATTAATGCTGATTTTGTCACTGTTATTACTTGCAGTGTTATCAAGTTCATAATCATTAATTCCAGTGGTTACAATTGTATATTCCACGCCGCTTTCTAACACTATTTCGTATGTTTTACTAGTCTTATCAATTTGCAGTTCCGGAACATAAACCTTATTGGAAGGCTTATTAAACGTTATCTTTGCACTATTTAATGCCGTATCATCAAGACCTACTATCTTACCAGTCAGTTTATAAAGCATTACACTTTCCACTTTAATACTATGAGCCTTGGTAAGGTTTGACGTAGCCTCTCCCATTTCAAGCAATGCGCCTTCTTTAACAACGTACCTTGTTGGGATACAAGCTATATCATATGTATAATTTGCATTAAGCTTCACAACACATTTGCCTTCTGCCACAGTGCCTGTTACCACTGCTTTCGTTTCACGACATGTAAATACCAGTGACTCTAATACGGCGTCATCCGGCGCATCTATATTGACTGTTACAGTCTCCGGCGTAACCTCTTCTGTAACAACAATCTTAGATACCCTTACACCTCGACCATAATCATGGTCTTCTGAAGGTACTGATACCTTATATGTACCGGGGTTCAAATTAGTGTATTCCACAACAGTATCGGCAGTTGCCGTTGGTATAGTCTTAATCTCCCCAACAATAACCCATGTATTGTCACTGTCGTCACCCTCGGTATTAAATTTATAAAGTACTAAATTAGAACTATTGGTTCCACCTGTACTATTAGCAGATATCGTAACGCTGCCCTTGCCTCTTGTAGTAAACTGCAGCGAGCTGGAGGCGCTATTTTTTAATTCTACGTTCTTACCATTTTTTCCTGTTATCTCTCCATCTACTACTTCAAAATAATCATTACTAAACTTAGACCCTTCCGCAGTTATTAAACCATTAGTTGCTATGCCTTCTTTCACAGGGTCAAATGTTGTGGTAATAGTTTCAGCGTCCTCATCACCGCCGCCTGAGGTTGAATATGTAATATTAATTCCTATAAGATATGTTGTTCCGCCAGCAATTATATCTACATATCCCTTCGCTCCTTCATACTCATAGGTTCTATTTACGGGTTCTCCTTCGCCCTCGTCGGTTGTTAGAGCTACTCCGGCTGCTGGTACTGTTCCGTCTTCTCCTTTTACTCCCATGATTTTTGCATTTGAATTCGGATAATAGCTTAATGCTATTTCGCAGTTACCATTTACCGGAATACGAACTTTATCACCATTATTAGACATACGAAGATACTTATTATTGTATGCATCTGCACCTGTCATTTCAAGTCCGTTGTACCAAGTTAAACCTGCACTACTTGTATAATCAGCCCTGAATTTCGCATCGCTAAAGTTCCATGCTGTTATATAGGATTCAAATGGAATAGGACATGTAACATTAGCGCCGTTTACTACCAAATTAGCGGTAGTTTTCTGCACATAAACATTACTGTTATATACAGATACTTTATACTCACCATCTTTGAGTTCTATAGAATTGAGTGCAACTTCGTTCTCTCCATCACCTATTGTAAATGAATGCGCATTGTCTGCATCATTAACATCGGTAAATGTAATTACGGAACCTTTTAAATCAGCATCCGTAAGAACAGTTTCGCCGTCCTTAGGCTGGACTGTTACAGTATGAGCAGGACTCAGATCATTAATAGTAATCTTGGAAACATAGAAATCTGTTGCTGCTGATAATATTACGCAGCCTTCCTCACCGCTATATGTATATTTGGCTGTAAAATCACCATTAGAAGCTTTACCTATGATTTTAGTGGAATCTTGCGCATCTTTTCCAAGCGTAGCTATGTCATCATTCTCATTTTTTTGCTCATAATAATCAACTACTATTTCACAATTCTGTTTAACAGGAATCTGTATCTCGGATGTTGATGAACCTAAATAAGCATACTTTTTGCCACCATCTTTACCACTATATACTCCTGTAAGTTTAAGACCATTATACCAATCATAATTGCCGGCTCCATACTTGTCTGACTGGAATTTGGTATCTGAAAAATTCCATTCAGTAATATATGACTTAAATGTGATCTCATGTTCGCAATTTCCTGTTACTGTTAGCTTAGCATCAGCATTCTGCTGAACAAAGACACCACTTTTATATACAGATACAGTATATGAGCCAACTCCAACCTCTCCGATTTCAAGAGCTGTTGCACCTTCAGCAACCGTAACACTCTTCTCTGTTCCATCCTCAGCAGTCAATACAATTTCAGCGCCTTCAAGGTCTTTAACCGTAATGCCTGCTCCTGTTGGCTTAAGCGTTACTTTATAAGTAGCATTGTCTGCTTCTGTAATTTTAATATTAGTAAAATATGATGTACCGGTAGTAGCA
>JAAVBM010000107.1 GCA_014803505.1 bacterium
ATAATCTGCTCGACTTCTTTGTTTCGCTAGCTTTCGCTTTGCGTTTATTCTTGTCTTGAATCATTTTCTTTGAAATTAACAAGTTTCTTCGTTTTCAGCTATTCTGTTTTCAATGTTCATATTTTCTCACCGACGCACCACAACTACATTGCGTTCACTATCGGGGTAATCTTTAAACCGTTCCTTGCGGTTCCTTTATCTTACTACTTCAATTTTTATTGTCAAGTAGTTTTTTGAAAAATTTTAAAAATCCTTTTTGCTATTTATATTTTCAAAATTTATCAGTGCCTCTGCACGTCTTTTAGTTTAAAATAAAAAAAAATAAAAATCAAGCACTTTTTTCTATTTTTTTTAAAATATTTTAACAATTATATTTTATAGGCCCCAAAACGCTGTTATATAAGCATTTTAAAATATTAAAAAGAAAAAATTTCATGGAATTATTTATAAAACTCCATGAAATTTCTTATATTAATTATAAATATTTAAAATTTAAGTGTTTGGTTCATGCTCATCTTCTTGAGCATTATTTACGATTTGAACACCAAATTTTGTTCTAAATAAGTGTTTAACTGTTTCGCTTTGAATTTCGAACATCATTTTATTAAATAAATCATATGCTTCTTTTTTATATTCAATTAATGGATCTTTTTGTCCATAAGCTCTAAGTCCAATGCCTTCCCTTAACATATCAATATTATGAAGGTGATCAATCCATTTGCTATCTACAACTTTTAAAAGAACATCTTTTTCCAGACTTCTAACAATATTATTAGAAGCAAAAGGTTCTTGAAGTTCATAATTAACACCATACTCTTGAACAACATTATTATAGAAATTTATAATCTCTATTTCATGATTTTTATATGCTTCAATAACAAAATCTTTAATTTTGTTATACATAGGTTCAAAACGCATGCTCTGAATATCTGAAACTTCAAATGAAGATAGTTGCGGAACTGTAGAATGAAGTTCTTTAATCATAGTTTGCAAGTCTTCATATACATATTCTTCGACTTTTTGTTCAGGTGAAATATAACTTCTCATAAGTCTATCAATTTCACGCTCCATCATGTACATAATATCTTCGTATAAACCTTCACCACCAAGAACTTTTCTTCTTTGACGATAGAATTTTTCACGTTGAATATTCATAACGTCGTCGTATTCCAAAACAGATTTTCTTATATCAAAGTGGAAAGTTTCAACTTTCTTTTGTGCAGATTGGATTCTCTTTGTAATCAATGGAGAATCAATTGCCATATTTTCAGGAACATTTAATGCTGTCATCAATTGGGTAATTTTTTCTCCGCCGAATATTCTCATTAGATTATCTTCTAAAGATAGGAAAAATCTTGTAGAACCAGGGTCACCCTGACGAGCTGCACGACCTCTTAATTGATTATCAATACGACGTGATTCATGACGTTCAGTACCTATAACGTGAAGCCCTCCTGCTTCAACAACTTTAGCATGCTCTTCTTCAGTTATATGCCTTGCCATTGCAAGAGCACCTTCTTTTATTTCTTCATAATCCGGAGCATCTTTATCAACACCACGTTCTTCAAGTTCAGCTTTTGCAAGGTACTCAGCATTACCACCCAAGAGAATATCTGTACCACGACCTGCCATGTTTGTTGCAATTGTTACCGCTCCCAAACGACCTGCCTGAGCAATAATATATGCCTCTTTTTCGTGATGTTTTGCATTCAATACGTTATGCTTAATTCCACGTTGTTTCAATAATTTAGAAACATATTCAGATTTATCAATACTGATAGTTCCAACTAGAACAGGTCTGCCCAGTTTGTGTTGAACAATAATATCATCAACTACAGCCAAGTATTTTTGAACTTCTGATTTATAAATTACGTCAGCATGATTTACTCTTATATCAGGTCTGTTAGTTGGTATTGTTGTAACTTCAAGGTTATAAATTTTTCCAAATTCAGCTTCTTCAGTCATTGCAGTACCAGTCATGCCTGAAAGTTTCGGATACAATCTGAAAAGATTTTGGAATGTTATACTTGCAAGTGTTTGAGTTTCATCTTGAATTTCTACACCTTCTTTGGCTTCAACTGCTTGATGCAATCCATCTGACCAACGTCTGCCTTCCATCAATCTACCGGTGAATTCATCTACAATCATTACTTCACCGTTACGTACAACATAATCCGTATCTTTAACGAACAATTCTTTTGCTTTCAAAGCTTGTAACAAATGGTGCGCATATTGTGTTTGAATATCAAATAAATCTTTTACACCAATAAGTTCTTGAGCTTTATCTATACCTTCTTCAGTTAAAATAACATTTTTATTCTTTTCATCTACAGTATAATCAACTTCTTTTTCTAATTGAGGAGCAATTTGAGCCATCATACGATAAGTATCTGCAGACTGAGCAAGACGACCGCTTATAATTAATGGAGTTCTTGCCTCGTCAATCAAAATACTGTCAACTTCATCGATAATTGCATAATTAAATGGTCTTTGCACTAACATCTCATTATTGTTAGCCATATTATCTCTCAAGTAGTCAAATCCGAATTCGTTATTTGTTCCATATGTAATATCGCAACGATATGCGTCACGTTTAACTTCAAAATCTCGGGCTCCTTCACCGTTAGATAAAACAACACCAACAGTTAGACCTAGGAATTTATAAATTTTTCCCATCCATTCAGCGTCACGTTTTGCCAAATAATCATTTACGGTAATTACGTGGACACCTTTACCAGTCAAAGCATTCAAATATGCAGGTAATGTTGCAACAAGAGTTTTACCTTCCCCTGTTCTCATTTCTGCAATATGGCCATTGTGCAAAAAGTATCCGCCAATAAGCTGAACATCAAAGTGACGCATGTTCAAAACACGTTTACCGGCTTCTCTTACTGTTGCAAATGCTTCAGGTAAAATTTTATCTAAAGTTTCTTTTTCAAGTCTTAAATCTTCTTTAAAATTCTTTGAAGTAGGACGTTTTGCTAAAATCTCTTTAAATTCTTGGGTTTTAGCTTGTAATTCTTCATCAGTCAATGAGGCAAAATCAGGCTCTAAAGCATTGATATGCTCAACTATACCCATCATTGATTTAACTTTTTTTTCGTTAGGATCACCAAGAAGTTTTAACAACATTTTTATCATATATCAATATTCCTCTCCAAGTTCTTCTTACTTTTCAGTGTAACATAAATATATTCATATACTAATTTCTTAATAAAAAAATAATGTTTCAAAAAAAGAGACATACTATAAAGCATGCCTCTTTCAAATTTTTTACGCTGACAAAGTAAAGATTTCGTAAATTTCTTCGTCTGACAACTCTGTAATAATTTTTTCTCCTTCGTAAACCGCAAGATCAGCAAGTTCTTTTTTAGACTTAAGCATTTCATCGATTTTTTCTTCGAAGGTTCCGAGTGTAATCATTCTGTGAACCATTACGTTTTTATCTTGACCGATACGATAGGTTCTATCTGTTGCCTGATCTTCAACTGCAGGGTTCCACCATAAATCGTAATGGATTACATTTGTTGCACTTGTCAGGTTCAAACCTGTTCCACCTGCTTTCAATGAAAGAATCATAACCTTTGTATCTTTATCTGTTTGGAATTTCTCAATCAATTCTTCTCTCTGCTGAACGGTTAAACTTCCATGGAAAAATACAGGTTCAGTATTACATTCTTGAGAAATTACCTTACATAGAATATCTCCCATTTCTTTATATTGAGTAAAGATAAGAGTTTTTTCATCTCTATCAATGATATTTTGCACAAGGTCAATACATTTTTCCATTTTACCGGACATTTCCTTACTCATTTCACCTGACTTCAAGAATTGGTAAGGATGGTTACAAATCTGTTTAAGCGCAGTAATAAGTTTGAAAATATTTCCACGACGATTGATTCCTGTAAAGCCACTGATTTTTGACATCATTTCGTTCAATGTTTTTTCGTAAAGTACAGCTTGAACTTTTGATAAATAACAGTATTCGTTGAGTACCATTTTTTCCGGCAAATCTGAAATTACGTTCTTATCTGTTTTCAAACGTCTCAAGACAAACGGAGAAATTGACATTCTCAACTTACCTGCTCTTGAATTTTCCTTAAAGCGTTCAATAGGAATCGCATAACTTTTTTGGAACTCTTTTAAAGATCCAAGATATCCTTTATTAATAAAGTCAAAGATACTCCACAATTCTGTCAATCTGTTTTCTACAGGGGTACCTGTCATTGCGATTTTTACATCAGATTTTAACATTTTAATTGCAAGAGTTTGAGCTGTATCAGGATTTTTAATATTTTGAGCTTCATCAACAATAATCATACTCCATGCATGTTTTTTAAGCTCTTCAACATCAATTCTCATAATTGCGTATGTTGTTAAAATAACATCATGATTAACATCTAATTGTCTATCTGCACCGTGATAAATTGTTGCATCAACATTTGGAGCAAACAATTGAAGTTCTTTCATCCAGTTACCCATTAAGGTTGTAGGACAAATTACAAGAACCGGCTTTTTCAATTTGCCTTCTTCTTTCATTTTTAGAATCAAACTGATAACCTGAATTGTTTTACCTAACCCCATATCGTCAGCCATACAAGCACCAAAGCCTTTTGAAACATTTGTCCATAACCATTTCAAACCAACTTCTTGATATGGTCTTAATTCTCCTTTCAAATCTTTTGGAATTGTCATATCCACAGGTTTTGTAAAGTCAGAAAGAACTCTTGCAAACGCTGCATCATAGTCAAAATCATACTGTTGAAGCTGACCGGAAAGTGACGCGTGGATAAGTTCCATTCTTGACATTGATTTAAGATTAGATTTTGCAATCTGTTCGAAGATTTTTTTACTTTCTTCTTTATCAATAAGAACATATTTATTTTTATATTTAATTAATCCATTATTGGATTCTACAAGTTTTTTGAATTCTTCCAATGAAATCTTTTCATTTCCAATAGCGATTTCATATGAAAAATCAAGAATATCATCAAGTGAAACTTTTCCTGAACCTGCATTATTATTGATTAAGTCAGCCAAATCGTCAGAGCGTGAAGCTTTTACCTTCGCATTGATTGAAGCTCTCGGAATAACTATATTAACAAGTTCTTCAGGAAGAATAACCTCTATCTGTGCCTTTTGAAGATAATATGCAGTTTGAGTGATTATTTTATAAACTTCATTCAAATTCAAATCAAGATAAAGTTTATCTTCATCTTCAAAAAGTTCTTCAAGTTCAGGCATATAACGAAGCGCATAATTCAATTGTTTTTCAACAATTCTTGAAATATCAGAAGCCTTAGCACCAAAAACTTCCTCTTCAGTGTAAAGATTATCGATAAGAACGTTTTCATCATTTTTTCTGTCTTTTATATAAACTTTCAAACGGAAAATTTCATCTTCCTGTTTTTCAATCTTGAAGAATGGAATAACATCATACTTACCAAGATATAATTCATCAAACCATTGAGCAAAGCTTTCGGCAATATCTTTGCCTTTCAAAACAGCTCGTTGTTCTAAATCTTTTAATAAATATGTACCGGATTTTACATCCTTAAATTGATACATTTTTATTCCTAAGAATTTATAAATAACATAATTTAAATAAGTATATATAAATTCATAAACAAAATTCTTAGGCTTTTCACCTTGAATGAACAAATCTTCAGGAATACATTCTTCAAACTGATTAATAATTCTTGCCATTTTTTGATTATTAATAATAGGTTCATAAACGATTCTGAACATTTGTCCATAACGTTTAACAGTTGGAATAAAGTATAATTTTTCAATCAACTTCATTACAAAGTAAGTAAGCTTATTTAAATAAATAAATGTCGGAGTCAAATCCGCAAGATCAACAACATTTCCGAATCCGCCGAAATAATCCATAACTAAATCCCAAGCCATAAAATATCCGACCTTATCATCTAAAACTTCTGATTTAAAGCGGAAAAGAGAACCTTTTGATTTCAAATAATACTGAAAATTATTTGTCGGAGTAACAAAGAATGAAAGCTTATTAGAATTTCCACCCTGAACTGTTTTAGTCGGAGTATTTATTAAATAAAAATGAGTATTACGAGTAGGAGCGTTAGGGCTTAAAAATATACCCGCAAATTCATCTTCAATGATTTGATAAATCATACTCAAAGTATATCTAAAATCTTTATTTTTAAATCCTTCCGGATTCTCACTAAGATTAAAAAATAACTCATCAACATTATTCTTTTTAAACGAAAAATCTATATCTAAATCTTCAATTTTATTACTCATACATTTCCTTACTTTTACAACGTTACCCTGAAGTGACTAGAAAATCGGATGAAGTATTGAATCCTGATTTTCTGTTCCTACTTGGTAATTCAGGGCCTATTAATGCAAATAAAATTGATAGACTCCGGATCAAGGACCGGAGCACTACAATTTTAAACTATATTATTTAATTAATGACTTACCGGTCATTTCTTTTGGCTGCTCAATACCGAATAACTGTAATACAGTTGGAGCAACATCACATAGAGCACCTGTTTCTCTTAATTCCATATCAGCCGGAGCATTGATAAGAACAAACGGAACTTCGTTAGTGGTATGAGCTGTTTGCGGTTTGCCTGTAGATTCATCAACCATAGTTTCTGAGTTACCGTGATCAGCTGTTAAAAGCATCACGATATCATTTTGCTTACAAGCATCAGCAATTTTACCAACACATTCATCGACAACTTTACAAGCTTTTGTAGCAGCTTCAACAACACCTGTATGACCAACCATATCAGGGTTAGCAAAGTTCACAAGAATAAATTGATATTCAGGATTAGAAATTGCTTTCAATACGTTGTCACAAACTTCAGGAGCACTCATTTCAGGCTGCAAGTCATAAGTTGCAACTTTTGGAGAAGCAACAAGAACACGAGTTTCATGAGGTTGAGGCTCATCAATTCCACCGTTAAAGAAGAATGTAACGTGAGCGTATTTTTCAGTTTCTGCAGTTCTAAACTGATTGATACCATTAGCTTCCAACACATCGCCCAAAATATTCACAAGTTTTTCTTTAGGGAATGCTACAGGGAATGTGAAAGTTGCTTCATAACTTGTCATTGTTGTATATAAGATGTTTTTAAGAACTTTCTTTCTGTTAAAGCCGTCGAAATCCGCAAAATTGATTGCTTTAGTAATTTCACGAGCTCTATCAGGACGGTAGTTAAAGAAAATAATTGAATCATTATCGTGAATTCTGCTTTCATTTACCTCTTCTTCGCTACCGATAACAGTCGGTAAAACAAACTCATCAGTTTCGCCTTTGTCGTAAGAAGCTTTAACTCCTTCAATTGCAGAAGCAGCGTGTTCGCCTTCACCTAACAACAATGCGTTATAACCTTTTTCAACTCTATCCCAACGATTATCACGATCCATTATATAATAACGTCCGATAACAGTTGCAACCGGAGGCAAGTTGAATTTCTTAAGTTCATCTTCAACGATTTGCAAGTATTCACAAGCACTTGCAGGAGGAGTATCTCTACCATCCAAGAATGCGTGAACATAAACTTTAGTTAATCCGTGTTCTGAAGCCATTTTAATTAAAGCAAGCAAGTGATCTAAAGATGAATGTACACCGCCTGTTGAAACAAGACCATAGATATGCAAAGCTGAATTATTCTTTTTTGCATGTTCGATAGCATTCAAGAATCTTTCATTAGTATAGAAACTTCCGTCTTTAATAGCGTTGTTTATTTTAGACAAATCTTGATAAACAATACGTCCTGCACCAAGATTCAAGTGACCCACTTCTGAATTACCCATTTGACCTTCAGGTAAACCAACATTTTCGCCATCAGCTTTAATCTTGATAAATTTTTCTTCTTTTTCTAATCTTGGCACATTAACAGGATGTGCAAGCTTAGTAGCATCATATTTTTCAGAACCGTTAGAAATTCCCCAACCGTCCATAATACATAGCAAAACTCTTTTAGCCATATTTAAATCCCTTCTTTCTGTCTGCGAGTTAGGAAAATTTTATCAAGAACAGGGGTAAAAGTAAAGAGCTCAATCACTAAGATTCCACATCATTGACATAATCAATAATTATTTTCGATGCCAAATTGCTTGCTGAACGCTGCTCTTGTTTTGCAATCTCTTTAAACTTTTCAAATGTCTCTTTATCAATGATTACAACAAATCTATGCTTTTCATCTTTTATTGTCATTGTAAACCTTTTCTTCTATGTTTATAAACTTATGTAAATTATACGCTTTATTATTATTGATTTCAATTGCAATAGGTTTATAATAAGTTTATAAACTTTTAATAAGGAGGTTGCATGTCACAAAACAAACTTATAGAAGAAAATAAACATATTTTCAATAAGAAAAAAGCTCAAGAATTGATAAGTGAAGCAAGCAGTATTATTGAAATATTATTAACCTACTGCGAAAACAATATAGATACGGTAGAAACAATCAATATATTCTATATGGTAAAATATATATCTAAATTATCTGATAAACTTTATTGCGAACTAGAAGGTTGGGAAGTTCTATAATTACAAAATAAGGAAAGTTCGGAAACGTAGTTTCTGATAACTCGAATCATTTAATCAAGCGAGTTTTCTTTTCTTTCGTCTATTTCTTTTCTAACTTGGTTGTTCGCATTAAACGGCATTGCAGCTGGGTCTAAACGCCCCACCTTTCAGCCTCTGCTCACAATCCGCTTTTTCGTCGCGATAAAAAGAAAAGAAATGGACATATAAGATTAAGTATTAGATAAAAATAAAATATATATTCAAAACAAGTTTTTATTTAACTTCATTTCTTTCTCTTTGTTGCCACGCAAAGAGAAAGAAACATAAGCAAAGAAAGAGAAACTGGCGACCCAAAAAACGAGTCATCAGGGGTCCTTACCCCCGAACCCCCAATAAATTAAAAAAAGTTCGAAAAATTTAATTAAAGAAAAAACCTTTCCTTAACTGTCATTCCGGACTTGATCCGGAATCTATCAATACAAATCAAACAGATAGATGCTGAATCAAGTTCAGCATGACAGTTTAATCAAAAAAAAAGCTTCTAAATAGAAGCTTCCTTGGAATTTTTTACAATTCCTCGTGTAAAAGGTTAGTAGGTAGAAAGTAGAAGGTAGTAGTGAATATATAAAAAGTTTTATATATTCTGTATATACTATTAAAGTATTTTTTATATCCAAAATTGCATGATTTGAACATGTTGTTACAAATTTTAATATTATTTTCACTACACAAATCGCGATTTGTTGAAAAAAAATGCAAATTACTATATAATCATCCCAAAAGGAGTTCCAATGAAAATCGCTATATATCCCGGAAGTTTTGATCCTATCACAAAAGGACATCTCGATATTTTGAAAAATGCAGCAGGGATTTTTGATAAAGTTATTATCGCAGTTGCACATAACGGACAGAAAAAAGGATTTCTTTCAGTTGAAGAAAGAGTCAAACTTATAAAAGCAAGCATTCAGCATCTCGATAATGTTGAAGTTGATACGTTTGAAGGTTTAACAATCGAATACGCAAAAAGAATTGGAGCAGAAGTTTTAATTAGAGGGTTAAGAGCTGTTTCGGATTTTGAATACGAAATGCAGCTTTCACAGACTAACAGTGCTCTTTGCGATGACATAAAAACAGTGTTTCTCACTACAAAACCTAAGTATAACTTTATTTCCTCCAGCACTATTAAGGAAATATTGAACAACAACGGCGATATCTCAAAGTTTGTTCCAGAACCGGTTTACGAATATTTAACAAAGAAAAAAGGAAACGTATGAAATTTTTAAGCCGCGAAGCTATAAAAAATATCGAAAAAACTATCCAAAAAAGTTACAATCTTCCGATATTCAAAGGTTACAAAGCCATAAACAAACGTGGCTTGGAAAAACTTATTGATGAGCTTTATGCACATCTTCCGGAAGATGTAGAAAAAGCCCGCGAATACTTACGTACAAGAAATTACGAAATAAAAACAAATCCCAAAAAGAACACTCTATACGAAACTATTCAAAAATTAGAAATTAAGCTCAACGAAGGTTTTCCTCTTTTTGCTCAAACAATAATATTAAATATCAAAGATTTAGAAAACCTTTTAAAAGAAATAGAAAACGATATCCCAGAAGAAATTTTAAAAGCTGAAATCCTAAGCAAGTAAAATCATGTAAACTTATGTAATTTCATGCCAAAATATTATTTGACATTCAAATTTTGCTTATGTAATATATTATTAATAAATAAAATGTGAAAGGGATAAGGGATAAAAGCATGCCACAAAATGGAGTGTACGACTTATTAAAGATGTTAGAAATAGCTTTGGATGACAGCTATTCACTCTTTAAATACACTGTAGTAAATAAAAAAGAAATTGAAACATTAATAGATAGAGTATATGCAGCTTTACCTGTTGAAGTCCAAGAAGCAAGACTTTTCCTAAAGAAAAAAGAAGAATTGCAAAATGAAGCTCAACAAGCAGCTAATAGAATTATTCAAGAAGCTCAAGCAGAAGCAGACAGAAAACTTTCAGAATCTGACCAAATAAAAGCTATCGAACGTGAAGGTTCAAGAATCACCCAAGAAGTAAAAGAAGAATGTCAGAAAATGAAATATTTAGCTTCTCAAGATGCTGAAAACATCAGACTTCAGGCAACAGAAGAAGCTATGAAAATCAGAGAAGGCGCAGAATTATACGCAGAACAAGTTCTAACAAGTCTTGAAAACAACTTAACTCAATTACAACAAGTTGTTAAAAATGGACAAATTTATATGGAACAACTTCGCACAGATTCTACAAATAAATATTCTGCCCAATCTCAAACTACTTTACATCGTTAATCAATATAAATAATTAAACTTATAAAAAAGATTCACTAACCGTGAGTCTTTTTTATTGTCAAAAATGTAGTATTTGTTAACAATTAGTTTGCATTTTATTTTTTTTGATATAATATTAGTGTATAAGCCGAAAAATAGAATGTGTATCTGGCACATTCTATTTTTAAAAGCTTAAGAAAACAGATGCTAATTAAATAATATAAAGGATAAAAACAATGGGTATCAAAGGAAAAAATGACAGAATGGTAGTTCTTGCTTGTGAAGAATGCAAAGAAAGAAACTACACTACAACTAAAAACAAAAAAAACATTAAGGAAAGAATGGAATTAAACAAATACTGTCCTAAATGTCAAAAACACACTGCACACAAAGAAACTAAGTAATTGGGCTTTGGGTGCAAAATCCATAATGGATTGTAATAACGGGGAATTTCCCCGATACGCGTCCTTAGTTCAGTTGGTAGAACGTCGGTCTCCAAAACCGGATGTCGAGGGTTCGAGTCCTTCAGGGCGCGATTTTAATTAAAAAAATAAGGAAAATCGAAATGAATCAAACAGTTGAGTCAATTAAAACATACTTTAAAGGTGTTAAAACCGAATGGGGTAAAGTTAGCTGGCCGGAAAAGAAACAGGTCGTATTTGAAACAATGTCAGTAGTTGTTATCGTATTTGTTTTTACTGTTGCGATTTATTTAATGGATCTGTTATTTAAAAGTATTCTAGGACTTATCAAGTAAGATTTAACCAAAATTTATAAAGGTGGCTTATGACTAAAAATGAAAAAACAATGGAAGAACAACTTAATGAAGATATCCTAGCTGAACAAGCTGAAGCTGAAGCAGTTGCTGAAGCTGAATCAGAAGCTAAAGAAGCTAAGAAAAATCAAAAAAGATGGTACATCGTTCACACATATTCAGGATACGAAAACAAAGTTAAAGTTAACTTAGAAAAACGTATTGAATATATGAACATGGGTGACAAAATCTTCAGAATTGAAGTTCCGCAAAAAACAGTTGTCCAAATGAAAAGTGGAAAGAAACAAGAAAAAGAAGAAAAAGTATTTCCAGGCTACGTTTTAGTAGAAATGATTATGGACGAAGATAGCTGGTATGTTGTAAGACACACTTCAGGTGTAACTAAGTTCGTTGGTTCAGTGAAAAAACCTATTCCGGTTAGAGAAAGTGAAATTAAAAGAATCTTGCACAGAACTACTTCTCAAGTTGAAAAAATTGAACTTGACGTTAAAGCCGGTGATAAAGTTAGAATTATTTCAGGACCATTCGCAGACTTTGATGCAGATATTATCGAAGTTTACCCTGATAAATCTAAACTTAGAGCAAACGTTTCAATCTTCGGTCGTGAAACACCTGTTGAATTGGAATACAAACAAATTAACAAATTATAATAAATAAAACTAGTTAGTACAACAAAATGTGGAAGGATCCTTTCCTGCCAAATCGGAAAGAACCGCTATTACCACAAAAGGAGAAAAAAATGGCAAAAAAAGTAGTAGGAAAAATCAAGCTTCAAATCGAAGCAGGTAAAGCAAATCCATCACCTCCAGTTGGTCCAGCATTAGGTCAACACGGTGTTAATATCATGGATTTCTGTAAGCAATTCAATGCTAAAACTCAAGATAAAGCAGGATATATTATCCCTGTTGTGATTGATGTTTATGAAGACAGAAGTTTTACATTCATCATCAAATCACCTCCAGCTCCTGTATTAATTAAAAAAGCTTTAAACTTATCAAAAGGTTCATCAGTTCCTAACAAAGATAAAGTTGGCGAAATTACAAGAGCTCAATTAGAAGAAATCGCTAAAATTAAAATGGACGACCTTAATGCTACAACTATGGACGCGGCAGTTAAAATGATCGCAGGTTCTTGCAGAGCAATGGGCGTTACAGTAAAAGAAGACTAATTAGATGGAAGGACGAAAGTCCGCTAACACCACGAAAGGAAAATTAAAAAAATGTCAAAAATAACTAAAAAACAAAGAAAAATGCAAGAAATGCTGGAAGGTTTTGTACAACCATCTACAGCTGTTGATGCAATTAAAAAATTACAAGAAATTTCAAAAGAAGTTTCTAAATTTAACGAAACAGTTGAATGCCATATGCGTTTAGGTATCGATGTTCGTCAAGCTGACCAACAAATCAGATCTACAGTAGTTTTACCTGCTGGTTTGGGTAAAGAAGTTAGAGTTTGCGTTATTGCTAAAGGTGCTAAAGCTACTGAAGCTACTGAAGCTGGTGCAGATTTCGCTGGAGCTGAAGAAATTATTGATAAAATTTCTGATGGCTGGTTTGAATTTGATACATTGATTGCTACACCTGATTGTATGGGTATGTTAGGTAAATTAGGTCGTGTATTAGGACCTAAAGGCTTAATGCCAAACCCTAAAACTGGTACAGTTACAATGGATATCGCTAAAGCAGTTAAAGATGCTAAAGCTGGTAAAGTTGAATATAGAGCAGATAAACAAGGTATGATTCACTGCCCTATCGGAAAAATCCAATTCTCTGAAGAAGATTTAGTTAAAAACTATGCAACTTTAGCAGATGCTGTTCTAAAAGCTAAACCTGCTTCAGCAAAAGGTACTTTTGTTAAATCAGTTTACTTATCAACTACAATGGGTCCTGGTATCAAATTAGATCCAAAAACTTTTGCAGCTGAAGTAAAAGAATTGGTTTAATAATATAAACTTAAACTAAAATACGGAATTGAAAATATTTCAATTCCGTATTTTTTCGTAAAAAAAGAGACTTCGGAAAATCAAAAGTCTCTTTTTTAAAATTATTATCAATATTATCTAACAAGATCTTTACCATCAGCAGTTTTAAAGTTGCCAAGAATAATTTGAACTAAATCAACTAATACCCAAACTGAAGCAGCAATACTTGTTAAACCGAAAGTAATAATTCCACCAAGAGAAAGTGCTAAAATACCAATAGCACTATTTTTCTTGCCAACATAGAATCTATGAGCACCAAACCCGCCCAAGAATAAACATAATAAAATTGCAACAACAAAAGTTTTTTCAGTTTCAGCTGGCGCAGTTTTAACTTCTGCTTGAGCTTGAGTTTGAGTTTCTGCTTGGTTTTGAACTTCTGTTTCCATAATCTTTTCTCCTTTTATATAAATATTCAACTATTCGAATAAATATTAACATACATTTGAAAGCAAATCAACTTTACAGAAAAAATTTCTTTGTTATAATGAGGAAAAATATTTAATATTAGGGGCGATTGGCGCAGTTGGTAGCGCATCACATCGACATTGTGGGGGTCACGTGTTCGAGTCACGTATCGCCCAAATAAAGAGGGGAACCCCCCCTCTTTTTTTATGCGTGACGAGAACACACAAAGCGGAGCTTTGTCAGTGTTCGAACGCGAACAAGCTGAGGGCGAAGGCTTGATGACAATATGGCAAAGCCATAGCCGTCGTCAAACGAAGACTCGTTAAACGCGAGTGAGCAAGACAGTCACGTATCTCCCATATAAAAAAGAGAAGGATAAATTCCTTCTCTTTTTAAGTCGTTTATATTTTTAAAATTAAATCTTGTGCATGTTATCAACTATCTCTTTTTTTTGAACCCAAACTTCCATTCCCATTTCCTCACCGCGACGTGTTAAAGCTTCTTTAATTTCTTTAAATGAAAATTCAGATTTAGAAATATCACACAACATAAACATTACAAAATGTCCTTGCATCAATGTTTGTTTAATATCTTCAATATTGACAGTATATTCTGCAAGAGTTGCTGTAACTTTCGCAACAATACCAACATTATCTACACCATAAACAGTAACAATAATTTGATCAGACATTACTTGGTTTCCTCCGCTTCTTCAACCACACTTTCTGAAACAACAGGAACAGGTTGAGCTTCAATTTCTTGATTAAACCATTTTTTATTTACAAATTTACCGATACCATATTTAACACAGTATGTTCTCAAATCCTTTTTAATTTCCGGAGCCAAAATATACAATACGATAATATTTGGTACACACATTGCAATCATCATAGCATCAGTAATGTTAATAACTGATTCAACGTTCATAACAGAGCCGATTACAATAAATAAACAGTATAAAATATTGAAAGTTAAAACCCTTTTCTTACCTTCACCTAAAAGGAAAGTCCAAGCTTTTTGTCCATAATAAGCCCAAGAAATAAGAGTTGATAAAGCAAACAATATTGCAATCAAAGATAAAATAATCGGGAAGAACGGAATTACAGACTGAAATGCATTAGATGCAAGTTCGATACCTGAAATTTTACCAATTTGAGTGTTATTAAGAACACCAGAGAATATAATTGCAAAAGAAGTGAACAAACATAAAATACCTGTTAAAAAAGTTTCCAACAAAGCAACAAAACCTTGAGAAACAGCTTCTTTAGTTTGAGCTGTAGCATAAACAATTGCAGCAGCACCGGTACCAGCTTCGTTAGACTGAACTGAACGTCTTAGACCAATGATAATTGTTCCAAAAACGCCACCAGCCACAGCAGTAGGATGGAATGCTTCTTTTAAAATTAAAACAAGCGCACTAGGAATATTAGTAATATTGGCACAAATTACAATCAAACCTGAAACAATATACATAATACACATAGTAGGAACAAGAACAGTTGTAACTTTAGCTATACTTTTAATACCGCCAACAACAACCATACCGATTAAAATTGCAACAACTAAACCAAATACCCAAGTATAACCATGCATAAAACTATGTTCGCCACCTGTAATAAATACTAACTGATGAGCAGATTGGTTAATTTGAATCATATTACCACCTGTAATACCACCACCTATACATAAAATAGCAAAAATTACAGATAAAGGTTGACCTAACCAACGCATATTCTTTCTGGTTAAACCATGTGCAATATAATGCATCGGACCACCTGAAATAGATCCGTCTGTATTGAATCTTCTATATTTAACAGCCAAAGTAGCTTCTACAAACTTAATAGACATACCTAAAAGTGCACCGGCAAAAATCCAGAATGCTGCCCCAGGTCCACCTATTGAAATAGAAATAGCAACACCTGCAATACTACCAATACCGATTGTACCGGAAAGCGCAGTCGCTAAAGCTTGGAATGATGAAACTTCACCACAATTATCTCCACTTTTTTCCGCAGGTTTTGCAATAATATCAATTGCGTGTTTGAATCCCCAAACAGCTACACCCTTTAAATATATTGTAAAGAATATGCCTGCAATGAGAATCCAGAAAATAATTAAAGGAACTTTTGACCCTGCTATCGAAATCGGGGAAAATATAAGATTGGCGACAGCATCAGACACAGGTGCTATATGTTTATCCATGAAAGCATCCACATTCACGGCATTAGCTGCTTGCATCCCGCTCAAAAGTAACATCAAAAAAGTCATAAATTTCTTCATATTTTACTATCCTTTCAGCTGTTTAAAAGAGGTTAAGTTCCAAATAATTAAATCCCAACCAATTACTAATATTATAGCAAAAACAAAATGAATCTATTTATAGAGTTTAAATCTTGTTACCATCTGTAACACTTTGATTTTTTACCACCTGATTCCTACTTGTTTATAAATTTTTAAATGATATAATGTGAAAAAAGGGTTAAGTCTAGTAATGATGAGTCAAACGAAAAAGTTATCCATAGCCTTTTACTGGCATATGCATCAGCCGGTTTATCAATTAACACAAAATGGAGACTATATAATGCCATGGGTCAGACTCCATGCGGTTAAAGATTATCTTGATATGGCTCTTTGGGTTGAAAAATTTAAAGATTTAAAACTGAACTTTAATTTCGTTCCTGTATTATTAGATTCAATTATTGAATATGCAGAAGAAAATGCTCATGATATTCATTCTAGACTGACTGTTACTCCGGAAAATAAACTTACTGATAAAGATAAAATATTTATTCTAAATAACTTTTTTGATGCAAATTATCAAACAATGATTTTGACTAATGATGAATATCATAGGCTTTATCAGATGGTGCAGGCTCATGGTACCGATGATACAAATATATTCACTAACCAAGAGTATGCTGATATTATGGCATTATTCAATCTTGCTTGGATTGATCCATCTTACAGAACATCCAATCAAACTCTAAAAAAACTTATACGTAAAGGGAAAAATTATACTCTGGAAGATAGAATTTCAATAATTGAAGTTCAAAGAAATATTATCAAAAAAATTATTCCTACATTAAAAAAATTAGTAAATAAAAATCAAATAGAAATCACTACAAGCCCTTACTATCATCCAATTTTACCAATTTTATTGGACTACAAAAATATAAAAAAACATACTCTACAAGATGACGAAATCTTAGGACTTAAAACAGAATTAGATGCAAAAGTTCAAACTAAAATGGCACTGGATCGTATTGAAGAGCTTTTTGGAAAACGTCCACGAGGAATTTGGCCTTCTGAACAATGCGTTAACGGTAAAACTCTTGATATGCTTAGCAGTCTTGGAGTTGAATGGACAATTTCGGATGAAGGAATACTCGCCAATTCTATAAATTTTGAATTCGTTCATGACTTTAAAGGTTACTTAAAAGAGCCTTATCATCTGTTAAAATCATATCAATATCAAACAAAAAATTCTGATATAAAAATGGTGTTTAGAGATTCTACTATTCACAATTTGATAAGTTTTGAATACCCGCACCACAATCCTATTGCAACGGCAAATGATTTATATGACAGAATTAAAGTAATGCAAAGTAAAATCTTATCATCTCCAGATAAAAATCATTTATTAACTATTGCATTAGACGGCGAAAATTGTTGGGAAAACTACATGGAAGATGGTGCATCTTTCTTGAAAACTCTTTATACATTGATTTCAGAAGATAGCACATTAGAAACAGTTTTAATAAGTGATTATTTGGAACAATCTGATGAACATAAATTATTAAATAAAATTGCTTCAGGTTCTTGGTTTAACAGAAATTTCAAATTATGGATTGATGAGCCTGTAAAAGACTTGGCTTGGGCATATTTAAAACGTGTTAGACAAGATTTTTCAGAATTTGTGAAAAGAGAACCGCTTAACCCAAATATTGAACTTGCAAGAAGAGAACTCTTTATTTGCGAAGGCAGTGATTGGTTCTGGTGGTATGGAGAACCTAACGACTCCGGAAGAGATAACATTTTTGATTTTATATTCAGAACTCACCTGAAAAATATTTACAGATACCTTGATCTTGATACTCCAAGTTATTTGGATGAACCAATTACAGGAATTTCTCCTGCAAAACCATCAAGATATCCTCAATCATTAATTACACCAAAAATCGATGGTAAAGATGTAACTTCAGAAGATGACATCTGGAATAATGCAGGATGCATTGAAACTCCTGATGGTCCAGTTTTAAGAGATTCAAAACTATTTGAAACAATAAGATTTGGGCACGATGAAAATAATTTCTATCTTAAATTCCATCTTAATAAATACATTAAAGCAAATGAAAATTTAACTCAAAAAACTTATCAAATGTATATTTATTTAAGAAAAGCAGGTAGAAAACACGCGCTTGCACCCGTAAGATTGATAAACAAAACAAATAATATACCTCCAATATCAATGGAAAAATTCCACAATGAAATCCAACTTGCAGTAAAACAAAATGACCTGCAATTTATGCGTATAGTAAAAGCTATTCCTGGAGATATGTGGATTTTAGAAAACGCTAAAGCAATTGAAGCTACATATGATGAAGTACTTGATTTAAAAATTCCGTTTGATATTCTTGATATCCAAAACGGAGAAACGTTGGAATTTGTATTCGTTAACGCAAATTTAGGTATAAAAGATTTTTATATTCCAAACGAAATGGTATTATCAGTTACTCGTCCCGCATTGGTTCTAAAATAGTTTTACTGATAAAAATCCTAGTACCCAATACGGCTGAGTACCTTTGCGGGGCTGAATTATATAGCTTACTTTAGGATATAACTAGTAGCGAAGTACCCCGTCCGGCGAGGACTACATGTCTAAAGCTATATCAAGAGTCGGAGCTTTAGCTACAATTGCACTTGAAGAAATTATATCAACTCCACATTTTGCAATATCTCTAACTGTTTCAAGTTTAACATTTCCACTAGCTTCAACAATAGCTTTTCCGTCGATAAGCTTAACAGCTTCTTTCATAGTATCAAAAGACATATTATCAAGCATTATAATATCAACACCAAGTGGAAGAGCTTCTTTTACTTGATCTAAAGTATCACATTCCAACTCAATCTTATGAGCATGAGAAAGATTTTCTTTAACAAGTTTAACTGCATTTGTAACAGAACCTGCAACCTGAATATGGTTATCTTTAATCATCGCACAATCAGATAAGTTAAATCTATGCAAAGCTCCACCGCCGACTTTTACTGAATATTTTTCGAATGCTCTGAAACCAGGTGTAGTTTTTCTGGTATCAACAATTTTTGCTGAAAATTCACTAATAGCTTCTGCATATTTATTAGTTTCTGTTGCAATACCACTCATTCTCTGTATATAGTTTAGAGAAACTCTTTCTCCTAAAAGTAAATATTTTCCCGGTCCTGTAAGTGTTGCAAGAACATCACCTTTTTTTATTTTGTCACCATCTTTAAATAAAAGCTCAACTTTAACTTTATCAGATAAAACTTTGAATACCATTTTAAAAACTTCCAAACCACAAATTACACCTTCACATCTGGAAACAAGCTTTGCATTAAAAATTTTATCTTCACCAACAATACTTTCTGTTGTCACATCACCAAATCCGATATCTTCCATCAATGCTGATTTTACATGATCTTCTACAAAAAAATTACTTAACAAAATTCAATTCTCCTTCTATTTTATTTAGCATACTATGTTCGCAAACCTCGTTTGTATTTAAATAATCAACTCTATAATGAGCACCACGAGACTCTTGGCGTCTAAGTGCAGACAATACAATAAGTTTTGCAGTTATAAGCATATTTCTTAATTCATATTCATCTTTTGATAAACAAACATTAACTCTACCAAACTGTTTTTCAAGTTTTTCTATTATATTCAGCGCAGAATTAAGAGTTGATTCATTTCTAAAAATTCCCACGCAATTCCACATTACGTCTTGGAGTTCTGTTTTTAAATCCTTAACATCATACTCAAGTTCATCAACTTTATGCGAATATTCTTCAACAATATTATTAAATTTATCATCCTGAGATAATTCAAAGGATAAATCGGAATTTTTTAAGAACAACGCAACTTCATAAGCGCAAACAACACATTCCAAAAGCGAATTACTTGCCAATCTGTTTCCACCATGAAGCCCTGTGGAAGAAACTTCACCAATTGCATAAAGTCCTTTAATTGAAGTTTCACCCTTCAAATTAGTTTTCACACCACCCATAAAATAATGTGCAGCAGGAGCAACAGGAATTAAATCTGTTGTAATATCAATGCCATATTCCTTACATTTTTTTGCAATAGTAGGGAATCTTTTCAAAAGCTTTTCTTCGCCAATACCTGTAGCATCAAGGAAAACACAAGGATCTCCATTATTATTCATCTCACAATAAATAGAACGGGCTACAATATCTCTAGGTGCAAGTTCACGTTTTTCATGGTATTTCGCCATAAATTGCATACCAAATTCATCGCATAACTTAGCACCTTCACCACGAACAGCTTCGCTTATCAAAAATCTGTTTTCAGCACCATCAAAAGCCAAAGCAGTCGGATGGAATTGTACAAATTCCATATCCTGCAAAGTTGTTCCAGCATTGTAACACAAGGCAAAACCATCACCTGTTGCACCTATAGGATTTGTTGTATATTTATATAACTGTCCCAAGCCGCCGGTTGCCATAATTAAAGTTTTAGAATAAACAGTTTCGTATTCTTTAGTTTCATCATTATAAACAATTACTCCGCCGCAAACAGAATCTTTAACCAAAAGTTCAACAGCAATAGTATTTTCATAAACATCTATATTTTTGTTATTTTGCAAAGTATGACATAATGCTATTTCCATCTCTCTGCCGGTAGCATCACCGCCTGAATGCAAAATTCTATTTACACTGTGAGCAGCTTCCTTTGTTAATGTAAAATTACCATTTTCATCACGGTCAAATTCTACACCAAATGTCAGCAAGTCTTTAACAACTTTATCTGAATTTTCACTTATAAATTTTATAGTATTCAATTCACTCAGACCGGCACCGGCTTTAATAGTATCAGTAACATGAGATTCAACCGAATCATTTTCATTTTCTTTCAATACTGCAACCATACCACCTTGAGCATAATAGGAATTACTTTCACCTAATTTTGATTTTGTAATCAACAGAATTCCGTCAGGTAAATCTAATTGTTGTTCAATTTTCAATGCTGCATATAATCCGGCAATACCGCTGCCTACTATAACTGCTGAGTATTTGGAGTATTTCATTATTTTAGCCCTGTGTTTTATATCTCAATAATTTTATAACAAACACGTTATTTTAGCTACTTAAGTTTTATAAAAAATTATAAAATTAAAACTCAAAATAAAACAATTAAAATAATAGCCTGAATGTATGAACACTATCTGGTTTATAGAAAATAATCAAAACTCCTATAATTAGAAAAAATAATAAAGGAGCAGTTATGATAAATTCCTCAATAAAAATCCTATTAGTAGAAGATCATAAATTAATGAGAGTCGGGCTGAAATCTTTATTTGAAGAACAAGAAGGACTAGAAGTTACATCAGAAGCACAGTCCGGAAAAGATGCTATTGAAAAATTCAAAACTACGCATCCTGATGTAACATTGATGGATATTGGTTTACCAGACATTTCGGGTATAGAAGCGACAAAAAAAATTCTTGAACTAAACACCAATGCCAAAATTATTATGCTTACATCACATTTAAGTGAACAAGAAGTTATTGAAGCATTAGAATGTGGAGCTTGTGCTTATGTAATGAAAGATATCAACACCGATATATTAAAAATGATTATACAAACAATCAAAGAAGGAGCAATGTGGATAGATCCGCTTGCAGTACCGATATTACGAGATAAAAACCGAGGTATAGTACCTCAACGTCAAATGTCGAGAGCAATGTTTCGAGAGCAACATTCAAATCTTACACAGCGAGAATACGAGGTATTAAAGCTTGTTGTAGACGGCAAATCCAACAACGAGATAGCAGAAGAATTAACAATATCATCACATACAGCGAAAGCACATGTATGTAATATAATTCAGAAGCTTCTGGTTGATGACCGAACACAAGCTGCCGTCAAAGCCTTAAAAGAAGGATTGGTGTAAAACTTTTTTAGTCATTCCAGACTTGATCCGGAGTCTATTACTCAGGAACAATAGACTAGACCCTGAATCAAGTTCAGGGTGACGGAAGTTAAACTACGTTTTCAAACCTTCCTTCGATTTGCTGGTGCAAATGATATAGTTTATGTAATAAAAAAATGAAGCCATGTTTATGGCTTCATTTTTCTATTTCCTTGAAATGATTTATTCTTCAATTTCTGATTCTTCAGAAATTCCACCATCTTCGATATCGTCAGCGTCGATTTCTTGTTGGTTCATTTCTTCTTCGATTTCAGCTTGAAGTTCTTCTGCATCAACTATGTCCTCTACAGATTCTTCTTGAACTTCTTCTTCATACTCATAATTGCTTACATTCTGAGTTTCGGCTTGTTCCATTTGTGAAACAGATTTAATATCAATCTTCCAATTTGTCAACTTGTGAGCAAGTCTTACGTTTTGACCTTCACGACCGATAGCAAGACTCAATTGATCATCCGGAACAACAACCAAAGCTTCGTGCGCAAACTCGTCATCTGCCATAATATCAACAGATACAACTCTTGCAGGTGATAAAGCATTAACAATATATTCAACAGGATCTTCTGAATATCTTACGATATCAATTTTTTCATTCTTTAATTCACCAACAATAGTTTGAATTCTGCTTCCTCTAGGTCCGATACATGCTCCAACTGAATCTACTTCAGGGTCATTTGACCAAACAGCAATTTTTGTTCTGTAGCCTGCTTCACGGGAAATTGATTTGATTTCAACAATTCCGTCTTCAATTTCAGGAACTTCAAGTTCAAATAATTCTCTAACAATTTCAGAATGCGCATGAGAAACAATTACTTGAGGTAATCTTGTTGTTTCTTTTACATTCAATACAAATACTCTGATTCTGTTTCCAGGTTTGTAATATTCTCCAGGTATTTGTTCTTTTCTAGGCATAACTGCATCAGTCTTACCAATGTTAACAATAACATTTCTGCGATCATCAACTTTTTGAATAATACCTGTAATAAGAGTGCCTTTTTTATCCAAAAATTCATTTAATACAAGATTTCTTTCAGCTTCTCTGATTCTTTGAGTAAGAACTTGGTTTGCAGCTTGTGCAGCAATACGTCCGAATTGTTCAGGAGTAACTTCTAATTTTACTTCGTCACCCAATTCAACATCTTCATCAATTTCTTTTGCTTCAGCTAAAGAAATTTCGTTATCTTCATCTTCAACAGATTCAACAACAGTTTTACCTCTGAAAATACCGATTTCACCTGATTGTTCATCCAAAAATGCTTCAACATTAGCAAGCTCTTTGATTCTCAAATGTTTTTTATAAGCGGCAACCATAGCATCGCATAAAGAAGAAATAACAACTTCTTTTGAAATACCTTTTTCCTTTTCTAACTCTTCGAAAACTTCATTTAAGTTTCCTGCTCCGATTTTAATCATCTGATTTTCCTTTCACTTATATTAATCTATATATAATTTTGCAGATTGTATATTACTTTTAGGTATTTGAAGCTCTGAACCATCTTCAAATCTAAAGAATGTCAACCCTTCATTTAAATCATAATCAATGATTTCACCTTTAAATATTTTTTCAGTTTCACCAAGTAAAGGTTCTTTTAATTTCAAACTAATACGTTTACCTTTAAATATGATAAATTCTTTTTCAGATTTAAACTTACGTTCCAGACCAGGAGATGAAACCTCAAGATAGTATTTAACAGGAATAAGTTCTTCCAAAAAACCTTCCAGACTGCGAGTAACATTTTCACAATCATCAAGAGTAATACCGTGATCGTTTGAGTATAAGAAAATTCTTAAATACCAACGGTGATTTTCTTTTGAAAAATCAATTTCAATCGGAATAAGGTTAAAACGCATAGCCGTATTTTCGATTAACGGCGTAATAGCTTCCAACACTTCTAACCTGTTTACATCTTGTTTCATATACCGACCTTTCCGAGAGTCAAATATTGTCAGCAAAAAATATTTAACAATATATTTCTACCCTACTTAGTGAAAAAAAGAACGGGGCTTCCCGTTCTTTTTTGTGCAATACTGCTTTGTTGATTTAATATTACTATATTTTTTTCAAAAAGTAAAGGTTTTGTAAATGTTTGATTAAGCTGTTACTCCTGTTGCATTGTTAAATGTTTCCTCATCAATAATTTGAGTACCTCTCATATAAACAGTATTACCTGTTATAGGGTTTGTACCTTTACGGAATTCTTCTCCATTAATTGTTACGGTTGGAGCTTGTTTTTTTTTTTTTTTTGCTGCGAAAGTTTCATCAACATTAGCGGTTAAAGAATTTCTATTATTTAATGCTTCTCTAGCTTTTCCATTAGCACCATCAATACCTTTTGATGCACGACGTTCTGAACGAGTATCAACAACTCCGTTACCATTTTGATCAACTTTTCCAGCAAGTTCATTTGCTTTGTTTAAAGTATCCTGAGCTTTACCGTCATATTTTTGGTAGTTTTTAATTTCTTCATTTTCAAGTTTTGTTAAACGTTCTTTTTGTTTCGCAATTTTATTTGTTAAACCTTTAACATCTTGTTCGTGTTGTTTAAAGGTTTCTATTGCACCTTTTGCATCAGTAACATCTTGTTTAGCTTTTTTGAGTTCGCCTTCTACTTTTTTAAGATTTTCTTCTGCTACTTTTTGTTCGTCTTCAGCGTCTTTCACACCTTTTTCTGCGGCTTCAAGTTCGCCTTCTGCTTTTTCAAGTTGTTCTTTAGCTACATTTGATTGTTCTTTAGCTTCTGCTTTTGCTTTTTCTGCTGCTTGTTCAGCTTCTTTCGCCTGATTTAATTTTGCTTGAGCATCTGCTACTGCTTTTTGTTTTGCTTCGTTAGGTTTCATTCCTCCATTACCATCCGGAACTTGATCAGGCATAGCTTTTGCCTCATTAAGAGCTGATTGAGCAGCTTCAGTATTTGCTTTAGCTTGAGTAAGAGCTTCTGATTTTGCTGCAAAATTTGCATCTGCTTTTTCAAGTTCAAGTTTCTTTGTATCTCTCATGTTTGTTTTAGCTGTTACTGTGTTCTTAGCATTAGTCAAACCTTGTTTTGCTTCAGACACTCCTTTTTCTTTTTGTTTTGCTGTAGTTTCTAAGTCTTTTAAATTTTTATTAGCAGTATCCGCTGCAGATTTTAGACTTTCTGTTTGACCATTCAATTCAGATAACTGTGATTCTGCAGAACCTATAGCACCTCTTAATGACGCAGAATCTTGACAATTTTCCATATTAGAAATAGCATTTGCAACAGATCCAGAACTAATATTTGATAATGATGAAGGTCCATTGCCCAATGAATTCATTGCAGTATTCAAATTACCAGAATTATTAGAAACTGCAGGAGTTGATGAAACTCCTTTATTACCACCTAGAACTCCTATTTGGTTTAACATTTCTATGCCGCCAAACAATGTTTGACCAACCATATTTGCCATTGTTAAACCGTTTATAAAGCTATTACCATTGCTATATCCACCGGTAAATATGCCAGAATTGAATGATAAGCCAGAAGTTCCAAATCCACCGCGACTTGCAGTTACACCGCTGTTTAAACTTGCTCTTATACCTTGATAATTATTTTTATAACGTTCTTTTGCTTCATTAACACCTGTTCCAGCTGTAAAATTATATCTTTTCTTTGATGATAATGAAAATGAAGTTGTTCTTGTTGCAGCAGAAGAGTTTGTCAGGTTACTCGCAACTTTTGTGCGAGAAGAACCATTACGGGATGCCCCAAATGAGCCGCCTAAGCCGGGTCTATTCAATTTTGGCAAATCCATTGACATAATTACTCTCTCATTTTTTGCTCTCAAATATATAAAAACTTCCTGAAATGCTTGATTTCACATGCTCTCAGGATTGTTACATTTGTTAACAAATGAGATTTAATATAATTATTAGTATGTCAATTTGCCCATTACGACTCGTTTTCTTGCTCCTGTACAGCAAGGTAAATTGTTCGGAATTCCGTAATAAGTACAATAACCCAGCAACGCAAATGCCATAATTTCTTTAAAATTATTTGAAATTCCATAATCTTCACAGGTCGTAAGGTCTATATAGGAAGGTAAAAATGTTCGTAAAAATTTCATTAATGTAGGATTGTAGGCTCCACCGCCACAAATTACAGCTTCATGAATACCTACATTAGGGTAAATAAACCTTTCATATGACATAGCAATTGTTTTCGCTGTTAATGCTGTTACGGTTGCTATTATATCTTCTGGTTCAGAAGGAGCAAATTTTAATGCATTTTCAATATAAATTGGTGAAAAATATTCTCTACCTGTAGATTTTGGAGGCTCCAAAAAGTAATATTCATCCTGTAACAAACAATCTAACCATGAATCTGAAACTACACCGCTTTTTGCAACTTCGCCATCTTTATCATAAGGTTTTGAGAAAAACTTATTCATACAATAATCTATCATTATATTTCCCAATCCTGTATCAAATCCAAAAGTTTCAAAATCTTGAGAAACAACTGTTACATTCGAAATTCCACCAATATTTTGAATTGCAAAATTTTTCTTTCTATGTTTAAACCATTTTTCATCAGCAAAACAAACTAAAGGTGCACCTTGTCCATTTTGTGCAATATCAGCTTCTCTAAAATTTGAAATGGTTAAGCACCCTGTTTCTTGTGCTATGACAGAACTTTCACCAATTTGAAGTGTACTTTTTAAACTAACATTGTCAATTTTCTCATCAAATGGATAATGATAAACCGTTTGCCCATGACTGGAGATAAAATCAGGTTTTCCAAATTCTTCTATCAAAACCTTACAAGCATCTGCAAAACATTTTCCTATTGCAAAATTCATTTGGCATATATCTTTAACTGAAGCATCACCTCTAAAAATTTGGAAAATTTTAGCTCGAATATGTTCAGGGTATTTATAATTTATACCTTGAATTAATTTAACTGTCATATCAGGATAAACTTCACATAATCCTGCATCAATACTATCACATGAAGTCCCTGACATTAAAGATATTACTCTTTTTGTTTCTAATTCTCCCATATATTTCTATATAGTATAAAAAAGCCTGTACTTATGCAAGTACAAGCTGATTAAAAAGTTTACAACTATCCATATACTCTCTTCTAAAGCTTTTTCTTTAACTCCCTAAACATACTACTAGATATAAAAATTAACTAAAATGTAAACTCCTAAAAATATATCCCTAATCTCACAGTTTATAATTTACCTCAATAATCTCTTTTTCTTCCCTTCAGACTAACTTCGCCATCACCTCTATTTCTACTGTCCGATATTCTTAACTTCTTATTACCTTTCGGTAATTCCCTTCCTTCTGTCTGGTAGCCTTATGATTTTAATTCGGCTTTCTATGTTTATAACTTTATACTTAAGTTAGCATTATTACAAGTAACAAAAAAATATATTTTTTTTACATTTGACCATGCCCCTTGAATACGTAAGAAAAATTCGTGTTATAAAATCTTAATGAAGATAACTTAATGAAATCTTGTAAAAATTTTAGCAAAATTTATTTGACATTCAAAAATTATTCTCAAAAATTTAAGCATGGAATATTAAGTATTAGATATTCCTGAAAGTTTGTGATAGAGTGAATTTTAGGAGAGAGAAATATAATTATGAAACAGTTTATGAAAACTAACAAAATTACATATAATCTCATGTCTTTTACAGGTTTTAAATCAATGCTGATATTTTCTCTTCTTGTAGAAAGTCCAAAATCTTATGATGAATTAAAATATTATTTAGAAAATCATGAATATTTACATGAGTCTGTTTCTACTGATACACTTAGGATTTACCTTAATTCACTTAGACATATCGGTTGTAAAATACGCAGAATTTCTAAAGGCGGAATTTCAAAATATACAATAGATTCACACCCTTTTGAATTAAAAATCAATGATGAACAAACTAAAAGTATTTTAAAAATATTTAAAACGATTTCTAAATCTATAGAAATTTCAGATTTACTCTCATTACAAGAATTTTTTGATAAATTTTCAAATTATATAACGAATGAAGATTTGAAACTCAAATTGAAAAATATTTCACCACTAAATAATATTGACCCTCAAATTATAAAAGACTTAAAATCATATGCGCACAATAATACAGAGATTATAATCCTTTATAACTCTCTTAATTCGGGTAAGAAAAATATTAATATTATTGTTGACAAACTTGAAATTAACAATGGTAAATTATATGTCTATGGAATGAATTCAGAACATAAACATTATTCAAGTTTATTAGTCTCAAGAATTATTAAAATTATTGGTATAAATTTTCAGCAATCTGAATTAACTGCTCCCGAGATTACCGTAACATATGAATTGAAAAATAATAATGGCAATCAAGATTTCGAATTACTAAACTGTGAAACTATTATCGAAAATCATAAAAATAAAACTATTATTCAAATAAACTCACGAAATAAATTTGATATTATGCAAAGAATTATGTCATTATCTCCAAATTGCAAGGTTCTTACTCCTGAAAGTTTTAGAACGGACATTATCGATTTTCTGAAACAAATGAAAGAAGGTTATCTTGAAAAAATCTAATACAAAACTAAATGACGGATGTTTGAAAATATTCGAACTTCTTAACCTTCTTTATGAAGATAAAGCCGATTATCATAAAGTTATCTCCATTTTTAAAGACGATGTTAATGAACAATCCACAAATAATGTTCAAGTTATCTTAAATAAATACATAAATACTCTGAAAGTTTTTGGAATAAAAGTTGAAAAAGAAAATAACAAATTCAAACTCAAAAGCAGTTTATATTCAATGCCGTTTTCAACTAATGATTTAAAATCTATCAGCATTTTGCAAAAATCAATAAAAGACTTTCCTGATAATGATATCTCTGAAATTTTGGAAAACTTTATTGAAACACTAATGCTCAGAATGGATAATCACGATAAAAATAAGTTGAATAATCTTACTCAAAACTATGATTTTTCATTTTATTACTCTAACTTACGTGAACAAATTGATCATTGCATACAGATTTGCAAAGAAAATTTTATTATTGAAGTTCTATACCTAAAAAATAATAACGAAATCAAAATAAAATGTACTCCGAAAGAAGTTTTATATGACTTAAAAACAGCATATCTGCAGGTATATGATATTCAAAAGAAAGAAAATATTGATATTCCGATTGCAAATATTCGCTCAATAGCAAGACAACCTCAAATTGCGAATCCAACAGAATTAACAACAACAGTCGTTTATATACTGAAAAACAGGTTAGCAAAAACTTACAAAGTTAAAGAAAATGAATATGCACAAGGCTATGATTCTAACGGATACTTAACTATTATCAATAAAAATGAACCATTTGATAAATTATTAAGCAGACTAATGAGGTACAACTACAACTGCGAAATAATATCACCTAAACCACTTAGAGACAAAATGATAAATTTAATCAATGAAACTTTGGCTCAATATGAAGATATTATATCGTAAAGTTATATTATTTACCGCCACGTTCACGAACAGAAATTCTTATTGGAGTTCCAAAAAATCCAAAAGCTTCTCTAAGTTTATTTTCAAGATATCTTTTATAACTATCTCTCAATAGTTCTTCATTATTTACAAAAAGAACAAATGTTGGAGGCTGAACTGCAGCTTGAGTCATATAATATATTTTTAATCTCTTACCTTTGAAACTTGTTGGAGGATTCAATGCATAAGCTTCGTTAATTACTTTATTTAAAAGACCTGTAGAAACACGCTTAGTACATTGTGCATAAACTTTTTCGCTTTCTTCAAAGATGTTTCCTAAACGTTGTTTAGTCACTGCGCTAATGAAAATTTTAGGTGCATAACTCAAAAACGGAATCTGCATTGATAATTCTTTTTCAAACTGATTGATTGTATTAGCTTTTTTATCCTCAATCAAATCCCATTTATTTATAGCAACAATAATACCTTTTCCGGCTTCAGTTATAATTGATGAAATCTTTTTATCTTGATCTGAAATACCTTCTTTAGCATCAATTACCAACAAAGCAACATCACATTCTCTAATTGAACGAATTGCTCTATCTACTGCAAATTTTTCAACTCCGTAATCAACTTTTGATTTTTTACGAATTCCTGCAGTATCAACAATAATGAATTCTTTTTCTTTATATGTTATATAACTGTCAATACTGTCACGTGTAGTACCCGATACATCAGAAACTATTACTCTGTCAGTATTTAAAAGAGCATTAACAATAGAAGATTTTCCTGCATTCGGACGTCCGACAATTGCAATTCTGATTCGGTTATCTTTTTCTTCTTCCTCAGTGATTTCAAAATCTTCCGTAACGATTTCCAACAAATCTCCGACACCACCTGAACCGTGAAGAGCTGAAATTCCAACAGGATCACCCAATGATAAAGCATAAAAATCACTTGTCATCATTAAAGATTCAGGATTATCACATTTATTAACCGTTAAAAATATTGGTTTTCCTGACTGACGTAAAATATTTGCAATGTCATAATCTACAGGATTAACACCTGCTTGACCGTCTACAAGAAATATGATTTTATCAGCCTCCTCACAAGCCAATCTTGCCTGATCGAAAATTGAAACCATTATATCGTCATCATCACCCGGAATAATACCACCTGTATCAATAACAGTAAAACCTTTATTTTGCCATTCAACATCAAAATAAATACGGTCACGAGTAACCCCCGGTAAATCGTCAACAATTGAATGTCTTGCACCTACAAGACGATTAACAAATGTTGATTTACCTACATTAGGTCTTCCTACTATTGCTACTATCGGTTTTCTTTTCATATTTCAATGCTAGCATGGACAGAAAAAAATGTAAAATAACATCATATATAAATCTACAAAGTTAAAATCTTATCAAATAATTTAACTGCAGGTGCATAATTCGGAAGAATTTCCAAGCAAGTACTTAATGCTCTTTGACATTTCTCTATATCATTATCGTTATAATAATAAATATATGCCAACAAATAATGAAGCTCCGGATCATTATACAGTTTATCTTTTGCTTTTCTTAAGAAAAACATCGCAGCAGGCATTAAATTATTTGCCCAGAATACTCGACCAATAAATTTGTAACATTCGGGATTATAGAAAGCCAAGTAATCAGCATAACGAATAATTTTTTCTACAAAATCTCCTCTACAATAAAGTATAAAAATATTCAAATCAATTTCTAAAAAATTTCTAACTTCAAAATATGTTGGAGGTCTGGAAATTTCTCCCGTCAACATTTGCAAAAGCAATAAACCCCAATGAGCACGAATATTTTCACCGGCAACTTTTGTAAATAATTCCTTAGCTTCTTCAAATTGGTCTAATATAATACAGCAATAAGCCGCCTCCAAAACATAATTATTATGTTTGAAGAACGACTTACAACCTTTAATTCTTCCTGATAAAAAATCTTTCTTTACCTGTTCATATGTCATAGAACTCAATTACAATAAATCCTTACTATTATAAAGAAATATCAGGCATCATTGATCTCATCATAATTGATTGAACTACTTCAGGTGATAACTTTTGACCTTTTTCAGTAAGATATGGAACTAAATCTTCAAAATCGCCATTTGATCTTTTGTCATTGTTACTTCCTAAAAGCATTCTCATTTCTTCTAATTCTCTTGAAGAACGAACATATTCAGGATCTTTAGATAAATCAGCCATCTCTGCAGGTGCTGCATAAGCAAGTTTATTTGTATCTAACTCAGATTTTTGATCATCAAAATTCTTGATATTTTTCAAATTATTAATATTTTTATCCGGATCTTCTGTTCCGTTAGTATTAATTGTTTGTTGGATTTTCTTCAATTGAAGTTGTTTATATTCCTTGTTCAAGTCAGGAGATAAACCGTTTCCATATGGTGCATTGATGAACTGATCAAGTTTATCATCTTGAGTACCAAACGGTAGATTGATTTTAGGTTTCTTATCATTATCACCATTATTGTTATTATCTTTATCATCCTCAACAACTTTTGGAGAAAGTTTATCTTGAAGCATAATAAGATTTCTATGAATAAGAGTTTCAGGATCAACCGGAGTCAAATCAACAGTTCCTGCAACATTAGCATACGGATAAAGAAGTTCAGGCTCATTAACATTTGGATAACAAGTTTCTTCATCTGAATCTAAAACGCAATTTCTTCCATTTGTTGCATATTTTACAATCATAGGATTATCATTTAAAGAGATTACTTGTTCATAAGCTTTAATAGCGTTTTCTTTATCACTGCATTTTGAATAACACATAGCCAAATAATAGAAGCCTAATGTGTCAGTTGGATGTAATCTTACATAAGAAATACATTCTTGAAGACATCCAGCAAAATCACTCTTTTTATATTTTGCAACAATACTATCGAAAGAAGGATTAGAATAATAAGAAGGACCTTCTAACCAACCTGGAACTGATGCAGGATCACCATAAACTTTTCTTGAAGATTCTCTCAAATCATCATTACGACGTTTTGGAATATCTACAGAAGGCACACTACCAATAGATCCTTCATCTGAACGGCTATAACTTCCACGATTACCTGAAGATGATCTCAATGAATTAGCATTGAACTCATCCATAACTTTTTCTCTCTCGTAATTATCATCAGAAACAGTCGGGTGTGTATCATCATACAAATTGTATTCTTTCAATGGATTTTTGAATTCAAATGCCATTGCAGACATTGTGTTCAATACCATCACTGTAGCCAATAATAATCCAAATTTCTTCTTCATTATCTTATCCTCTTTTAGAATTCCTTTTTCATAAAATATCTTTTACGCATTGCCATTATATGATATTAAAATATATTCGTCATAATCCAAACGTATGATATTATAAAATTTGCTTAGCAAATTTACATCCACAATAATTTTGTCGATACAAATTCAGCGAAGCTGATATTTTATTTGTTTTTAGAAAACCATCTTGTTTTCGAAAATTCGTTGATAAATATTTTAAACCTAAATTATTTGCAATTTTTTCTCCAATACCTGTAAGTTTTTCATAATTTTTATGCGGACTTATAACTATTGATGTGGTAAATTCCTCGATATTAAGAGTTTTTGCTAACTCAGCAGCCTTAGTTAATCTCAATTCAAAACATTTATCACATCTTGCACCTTTTTCAGGTTCATTTTCTAACCCTTTAACATAATCATAATAAATATCTGATTCGTACTCTCCAACAATGAGCCTACATCCATAGTGTTCGCACAAAATTTTCTCGGCTTCTAACCTTTTATAATACTCTGATTCAGGATAGATATTAGGGTTATAAAAATAAACAACAACACAATATCCCATATCTTGTAATAAAGATATGGGATAAGCAGAACATATACCACAACAAGCGTGTAGTAAAATAGTTTTATTAGAATAGTTTATTTTTAGGTTTTCCACCATGTGCTTCTACCCACTTTTTCAAATCATGATAGCCTTTTACACCCATCTCAAAATCTTTACCCATTTTAAGAGCCGGAGTTCCGATTTGTTTATGAGAAACTGCAAAATCAATATCTTTTTGGATAATTTTATTAACAGCATCACTATGAGCATCTTTTCTAAGTTTATCTATATCAAGATCAAAACCTGAATTTTCAAGAACTTCGATAATTTCATCTTCTGTAGATGGGCGAAGTTCAAAGAATAAAGAATTCACTTCCCAGAATTTACCTTGCATTTGAGCGGCTTCGGCATACTGAGCCATGATACAAGAACCTTGATGAAACTCTTGCTGCAAATACTTGTTACATTTAGTATCTAAAGGCATTGCGTGATGTTCAACCCTTACATTTTTGAATTCAGTAACAACTTTATGAATCATAACATTACAAGCCTTACACATTGGACATTTATAGTCTGAAAAAACTTGTAAAACAACAGCATCTTTGGCATCTGAGCCCAAAATATTACCTTGAACAGCATAAGGATTAGGACCTTCTTTAGTAAATTCGCCATATTCTCTACTAAATTTCAACGCAGGAGAGAATTTTGCACTTGTAAAAGTCCAACCTAAAAATCCAACTGCACAAATCATAACCACAACAAATGCTATTTTGTATGGTAGAGGTTTTAAAGCATCAAGAAAGTCTTTTGCACTTTGTTTTATCGCTCCGATAAAGCCGCCTTCGATACCTTTAACTGCAGTTAACCCAATTGCTAAATTCAATAAATATGTAATCATACACATTACACAGATTTTATGAATTTCAAATAAGCTGACACACAACAATATCATAGATATTGCGAAAGATATCAAACCTAACGATGCGATATAATGAAATTTGTTTTTAAATACTTCTAAGAATTTTAAAAATGGAACTTTCTTTAACTTATCAACACCAAGAAGCATTACAATAAATGAATACAAGAATAAGCCCCAATAAGCTAAAGGTACACCTAAAAATTGTGATTCTGTAGTTCTTGCTACACCATCACAATCTACAAAATCGCTTATCGAACAAAAACTCGGTAATGCGTATTGGTTAAAATTTGCTTCATAATAAATATAAGCAAGGTCAATCGTAATAAGAACACCTAACAATACCAATATAGATATTATTATGTATTTTTTTAAATCATTGTTTACATTTTCCATCTAAATATTTCTCCCTAATCTTTAAGTATATATTACATATTTTATCAAAATTAATCAACCGACTTAATATCAATTTATAAATATTGAACAAAAGACAAAACATCTTGAACTATTCGGCTTTTAATGATAAAATACAGAATGAAATAAGGTTTATAAAAGTGCAAAGAAATTTTTTAGAACAATTCCTGACCAAAATATCACAATTTCCACAATGGGTTAAAGAAATTATATACGTCAAATTATCAGAAGATATTAACAAAGATAGTGATTTGGCATATGTTTTTGCAACTTACAAGCCTGTTTTAACATATAAAGGAAGATGTGAGCTTGATTATAAAAAATCAAATTTTGATTCAAATATCTATAATATGTTAAATTATTGTGATCAAAATTCAAGTATATCTGAAATAACCTTAAACACTTATATGTCAATGGAAGAAATTGCTAACCATTTTTTATTTTGTGTGGATGAAGGTTACATGGAAATTCCTGATAATTCGCAAATATTAAATATTGCAGGATTCCTCGCAGGAAAATATCGTACTGGCGAATATTTTGTTCAAGACGGCTCTATTTCTGAAGAACAATTGAATTCTGCAGTCGATAATTACAATAATAATAAATCTGAAAACAAAAAGTTCGGACAAATACTTATAGACTTAGGATTGATTACTCAAAATCAATTGAATATAATTTTATCAATTAAAGAAGAAGCAAAAAAAAGATTCGTGCTCGATCATAATGAAATTCCAAAAATCAATCAAGAGTACGTAAAAACTTCTGATGAATACGAAAAACAAATTGAAGACTTAAAAGAAGAAAACAGACAATTAAAAAAGAAATTAGATCAGTTATTAGCGATGGTGAAAAATAATGAATAATATAAATACAGAACCTGCAAAATTAGTTACATACATTAGAGACGGACTAATAGAACAAGAACATTTTGGCTATGTTGTAAGAACAAATAAAGACCGAGTATTAGAAAAAGTTGGAGATGATAAAAACTATCCGTTCTTCCTTCGTTCCTGCGCTAAACCTCTTCAGGCAGCACTTTTAATTGATTGTGGCTTGGACGAAAAATTCAATCTTACAGAAGAAGAAATAGCAATTTGTTCAGCATCTCATGCCGGTGAACAGATTCATGTTGACCTTGTAAAAGGAATTTTGAATAAATTAGGAATTGACGAAAATAAATTAAAATGCGGAAATCATAATCCAATTTCCAAAACTGCACAAGAGAATTTACTAATCAATGGCGAAAAAGCAACCGTATTACATAACAATTGCTCAGGTAAACACGCTATGATGCTTGGATTATGTAAAATTAACGACTGGGATATGGATAATTATGACAATATCAACCATCCACTTCAACAAGCAATCAAAAAAAGAATATATGAACTTTGCGATATAAAAACAGAATATCCAATAACAAAAGACGGATGCGGAGTACCTATTCATTCAATGCCGCTTGCCAATATCGTAAAAGGATATCTAAATTTATTCTGTGATCCAAAATATGAAAAAATAAAAAATGCATTTTTAAAACATTCATATACGATAGGTGGAGAAAACAGAACTGATACAAAAATTATATCAGCAACAGGTACTCTGATTGCAAAAGTTGGTGCAAGCGGATTATGTGTTGTTCTTAACCCGGAAATTGAAGAAGGATTTATTGTTAAAGTTTGTGATTCCAACATGGAAGCACGTGAAATAGTTACTGTTGATATAATAAATAATCTTCACTGGGGTAATATTGAAATCTCACATGATATAAAAACAGTTCATGATGAAAAAATTGGTGAAATAATTACTTTGTTATAAGTTTAATTTTATTATTACCAAAATAACTTTGTACATCTTGGTTATATCCGGCAAGAACATTTGCAAATGTTTGAGGATTTGGATTTTCTTTTCGCAGAAGTTCAATGCCACGGTTATACACCTGTTGCATTGTATTCAAAATACTAGAAGGAATATTTCCTTTATACATGCCTGTAGCTAAAGAAATATCAAACAATCTGCGTTTTGATAATCCGCTCATTTCTTTACCTGTAGCCATAGATTTGTTATGCGTAAATTTATTAATTGCAGCCTCATATTTACCTGCTTTCAAACAGTATAAAAGCCCCGGAGTATCCTCCAAAATTGCAGAACCTTTATTAAACATCATATCCAGCAAAGCTTCTTTCATACTTTGCGGAAGCTTATCATAATTCTTCTTACCTCCAAGAAGAACACATAAATTATCTTCCATCTTTAATAAATCTTTTGCAAAAAGCTCACAAACTTGTTCATTTGTTAATTTACGAGGTTCACCATCTTTTAAAACATGTCCTATACCAATTGTCAAAACACCTGCCTTATCTTTATAAGGGGTATTGTGAAATTCATTTGCTTTTAATTTTGCAGAATCTTCAACTGACTTCAATTTTTTGATAAAATCCACACTTACACCCATAGATTTAGCCACATCATTCAAATTTTTCACATTTTTAACAGTGCGAGTTGGTGGTATTTTTAGAGTCTGACCAACTCGAATAGCTTTTGATAAATCGGTATCTGCCTTATCCAATCCATTCAAAGCAAGCAATGTTCTCAATTCAACTCCAAATTTTCTTGCAATACTTGCAGGACTATCTTTTTGTTTAATTTTATAATCAGGATTTTTTGTTTCAATTATATATTTTGAACGTTCTTGATTGATCTGAATTTGATTATCAGAAATATCAGTCATCATTCTTATCTCATTAGGTTTAACAGAATTTGGATTACCTTTAACTATCGGTGCTGTAGATTTTTTTGCAGCAGTAGACGCAGGCTTTGTTTTTTTCGATGTTGATTCTGAAACAAAATATGATTTTAATTTAGTTAGCCAATCCATTTCAATTACCTTACTTTATATCAAAATATTCGTTCAAACCTTCAAGAACTTTAGCTTCAAATCTATTTCTAAAATCTGAAGACTGAAGCTTATGACTTTCTGAACCATTTAAAAACTCAACTTCCAACAATACAGAAGGAATATTTTGTGTTTGATTCAAAACAAGAAGTCCATTCTTACCTGGAACTCTTTCTGATAACTTTGCATTAACCATTTGTTCTTCATTCAAACTATCCACTAAAAATTTAGCAAATGTTGTGTTGTCAATGCCGTTAGAATCATAACATACACTGGAACCTGATTTACCAGGCATAGAATCTGCATGTAATGAAATAAAGGCTATATCTTTCGTTGAATATTTAGTACCATTCTTATGACCGTTATTTAACCTTGAAACAAGATCCGTAAAAGTATTCTGATCACGCATTGTATTAGCATGTCCACCTGCAATTACAACAGTATAACCTTGTTTACGTAGTTTTGTTGAAAAATCATTTGCATATTCTTTCATTTTTTCATACTCAAAGAAAGGAACATATTTTCCATCTTTTCTTTTAACAAAAGTATATACACCAGGATCAAAAAATCCGCTGCTGGAACTATACGAACCATGACCAGGATTTAATATTATAACTTTACCATTAGATTTAGTTAAAGGAGGCAGAGCTTTGGACTCTATAGTCGTAATCGTTGCGCCTTTTACTGTAGGCTCTGGGAAATTATCAATCGGTGACAAATCCAGATTTTTTTCATTATATGGAATTTTATTATCTCTACAAAATTCTTTGAATTTTTTAGAAATATCAGTTTTAGCTCCGCTTATAGTACCTCTATATAACTCAGCAACAGTCATTGTTTTATTATTGCCAGTAAATGTAACTTTAGTATTAGGATCAGCTTTTGGATTTTCATACGTAATATTAGTATTAACTTTAACATTACTTCTGATATTTCCAGATATAATATTATCTAAAACTTGATCTAAATTTTCAGTATTAACCATACCAATAAGTTTATTAAATTCTTTGTCTAATTCTTGCTTAAACTCGCTACGAACTTTTGGATTATCTATGTTATGTTGTTTGGCAAGATTATCGTAGATATGCATAACAGCAGCTTTTCTGACATCTTTTTTGCTGCCGACTTCACTTGTTATAGCATTTAACAAAGATTCTTTTGGGCTTATTTTTTTATACGATTTAATAACTTCAGCTGCGTTTTTCGAATTTATTAAAAGTAATAATTCGTCAAAATCATGCTTACCAACTGCAGAAGACTGTTTATCAACAACATTTCTAATATCTTTTGCAATTTCCATAGGAGAAGCATTCATTCTTCTTAATGTAGTATCTAATCTTTTTGTATTAACCATACCCATAGAATTGAATTGATCATTCAATTCTTTTTCAAACTTCTTACGAATTTCAGGAGAAGTACCTTTTCGTGCCGCCATTGCATCATATATATGCATAACAGCAGCTTTTCTGGAATCCTTTTTACTGCCGACTTCACTTGTTATGGCATCCAAAAGAGTTTCTCCCGTTTTTAAAGCCTTATAAGCCTCAATAACTTCCACAACATTCTTCGGATTAATTTCATTTAAATAGTTATCAAATACAGGTTTACCAACAGCTCCACTATTATTATCAACTGCATCTTTTATCTGCTGTGCAATTTCTTGAGGTGTAAACGATGATCCCCAAGTCTTTTTATTAGCTATAGTAGGATTACTTGTAGGAGTAGAAGTAATTTCTTTTTCAACCTTAGAAGAATCTGATTTTTGTTTTGTATCAACAGTATCAGTCTTAGTTGAAGATGATTGTTCGGTTTTTACAGAATCTTGCTTCTGCGTTGTTCCAGAAGAACTTTTTGTTGTAGAAACTTGTTTAACATAGAATTTTTCATTCACATCCGGCTTATAGTTATTATATGGTTTTGGAATACTATTTAAATTACAAAATTCGTCCAAAGTCATACCATACTTTTTTGCAAGTGCCAAAAGCCCTTTGCCTTTTGGAATTACGTCGGTCGGTAAAGTGATTTTTTGTCCGGTCTTTAAAGTTCCGCTTTTGAGACCTGACCATTCTTTAAATTCATCAACAGACATCCCAAAATTCTTTGCAATTTTAGCAATAGTATCATTTGGCTTTACTTGATATACTTCTGGTCTTTGATTATTAATTTTATTAGTAGAAGCAGCTTGACTACCTACTTTATTTACAGGGCCGGACATCGACTTTCTCCTTAAATTCTTTTACACTAAAAAAGTAACGGCATAAATTAAAATAAACTTTAATCATGACCGTTACTTTAGTTAAGAAAAGTTAACATCAAACTTATGTATTAAATATTCTATCCCCCGCATCACCCATACCAGGAACGATATAGCCTTTTTCGTTAAGGCATTCGTCAACAGCTGCTGTAATAATTTCAATATCAGGATAGTGATTTTGAATATTCTCTATTCCTTGAGGAGCTGCAATTATACAAATACACTTAATATTTTCAACAGGAATACCTTTTTCTACATACAAATCAATAGCAGCAAGCAAAGAATTACCTGTTGCAAGCATTGGATCAGTTATGTAAACATAAAATTTTTCAGGATTAGGAGCATCCATCGGAACCTTATTATAATACCAAACAGGTTTCAAAGTTTCTTCATCACGATACATTCCGATATGACGAATAGTTGCCTGAGGAAGAATATCTATAGCTTCATCAGTAAAAATCAGCCCTGCACGTAATATTGGAGAAATAATTAAATTAATATCAGGATCAACAGTTTTTGCTTTGAATGTTGTTAAAGGTGTTGTAACATCACGCTCGACAAGCGGAAGATTTTTGGCAGCTTCATAAAGAAGACAACGTGTAATTTTTCTGGTAGCAATTCTAACTCCCTGACTGTCAGTATTTTTATCTCTCATTGTACATAAATTTAACAGTACAACAGGATTATTTATTATTCTCACTTTGTTCAAATTCATCTTCAACACTCCTGTTTTGTTCTTTTTTATTTTTAACACTATCCATAAGACGCTTATCTGCATCAATCAACTTATCAACAGATTTTTCAAATTTTATCAGACCATTATATGCATCAACAGGTTCAACAACATTTTTTGGAACACCGTGTTCTAAATCAAACTGATGAGAAGCATGATCTAAAGTTCCAAATATCGCATTCAATTCTCTGAATATATCATCAAACAAACTCATAACTTTACCCAATCTGGTAGGATCTTTTGTATTTATAAATTTGTCTGACAACATACCTTCCTGCGGAGGATAAATTTCCAAAGCCTTTGAACCACCAAGCCCTGATGCTTCAACAGTTGCAATTGAACCAGCAGGCAGCACTAAACCTTTTTGAGTAATAACAAACTTTATATATACACTTGATGAAATCAATTGAATATTTTTCACATGTCCGATTTGCACACCAAGAAATTTAACAGGTGAACCAACAATTAAACCGTCAACATCTTCCATAAAAATTTGATAACTTTTATACTGCTTTTGGTTTTGATAATGATAATATCTAAACCCAAAAACAGCAACAGCAACAATAATTAACCAAATTACAAATTCTAACCACGCATAGACACGCATATTATCAAATTTCTTCATACCAAACATTATACACAAAAGAGAATCTTTAATAAATTATGTTATTTAACTTTACGTATTTTTGTAATACCGTTTAGGAATGTTAGATTTTATCAAATCAATAATTTATGAATTTTTATCATATTTTGTTCCTGAAAAAATAACTTATGAAATAACCGGACAATGTAAAAAATGTGGAAAATGTTGCAACTATATGTACAGCGTTGATACTTACACGGAAAAAGAATTCAAAATTATGCAATTTTTATTTCCAACCTATAAAAGATTTTACATCAAAGGGAAAGATGAATTCGGTAACTTAATATTTGCCTGCAAACTTGTTACTCCGGAAGGATTATGTTCCGACTATAAGCACCGTCCTCGAATGTGTAGAAAATACCCTGCAAAACGAATTAATTATCCCGGAAAGCTACATGAAGGCTGCGGATATACTGTTAACATAAAAACTTTTGAAGATTATCTTGATAAAGAAGAATAATTTTCTCATACATTCAGATGTATAAAAAATACTATCAATAGCATATAATGCAGTCTATGAAAAATATTTTTAAAAATATCAAGTACTTTTTTCTCTCAATAAGAGAAAAAGATCTTCAAAAAAAATTAAAAAATACAACCAAAAGAAGTTTTACTAACAAAACTTCCAAAACAATTTTGAGTACAGGTGCAAACGTAACTTTGAATACTCAAACTCAAAAATTAATTGAACTTGTAAAAAATAATGTTTCTGCAATAGTAAAAAAAACAAATGGAAATCCTGATGAAATTCTAAATTATATAAAAGCTGCAAACACACCTGTTTACAGGATTCAAAATGCAGATAAATTACTCAATTTTCTAAAAGAAGAAGAAGGATTTATTTGTGAGCAAAGAGGATTTGATGCGATTTACTTATCCATAATCACAGGACACGGTTTTGCTCTAAAAACACCGCCAATGTTTGTATTAAGAGAGGGCGAAATCGAAAAATTTTATATGCTTCATCATTTTTATCGATGGTTTTCAATGAAATCAGACCTACCAGGTTTTGAATACGAAGTTCAAAAGAAATTTAAATCTTTTCTAAATGATAATTCTGAACAAGTTATGAAAACCCTCACAATGGAAGATATTATATCAATCCAAGAAGCTATAAACAGAGATCAGGAAGCCACAACTTTTGTTCTGGAATACGTAAACCAAGTTGAAGGTTCACAAAATGTTCTGGATAAAATAAAAAATAATGGTGGAGCAGATATTTAACAATAATTTCAATATTTTAACCACTAAAATGAAAATCATTTTCACTTTACAAAATAAATCTTGTTTGTTATAATCGGCATGTAAAAATAATATAACAGTTTTGGAAATGAAAGGTGGTTATACGATGAAATACGTATGTACAGTTTGCGGATGGTCTACTGAAGCTGATTCAGCTCCTGAAAAATGTCCTTTGTGCGGAGCTACAACATTTAAAGAAATCAATGGCAGTGAAAAAACTTATGCTTGTGAACATAATGTAGGTGACGGTAAAGTTGAAGATGCTGAAATTATGGAAGGTTTAAGAGCTAACTTTAACGGCGAATGTACTGAAGTAGGTATGTACCTTGCAATGGCAAGAGTTGCTGAAAGAGAAGGTTATCCTGAAATCGCTGAAGCATACAAAAGATATGCTTTTGAAGAAGCTGAACACGCTGCAAAATTTGCTGAACTATTAGGCGAAGTTGTTACAAATTCAACTAAGAAAAATCTTGAATTAAGAGCTGCCGCTGAACACGGCGCTTGTGAAGGTAAACTTGCTATCGCTAAAAAAGCTAAAGAATTAGGTTATGATGCAATTCATGACACAGTTCACGAAATGGCTAAAGATGAAGCTCGTCATGGTAAAGGTTTTGACGGTTTATTAAAAAGATATTTTGCTTAATCAGTAAAATAAATTATATATATTTCTAAAATGCTCGATTTCTATATGAAAATCGAGCATTTTTCTATATGAGTCAACCATATATATGATGTCGATTTCTATATTTTCATGATATTTTTATAATATGAGCAATACATTGAAAATTATACTATTTGGAATATTTGCACTATGTTTTATATGTGCAGCAATCTTCGGATTATCAAAAATTAAAGTTGATGAATTTCATAAAGCATCCATCATAATGATTGTGGATTCTTCCGCTTCAAATCAAAAAACTCTTCCTGCCCAAAAAAGAGCTATTCAACAATTATGCTCAATGCTTGATCCGGAAGATAATATCAAAATACTTAGAGTTTCAGAAGATTCATACATCATCTACGAAGGATCTCCTCAAGCAGGCTCTAAAATAAGAAAATCAATGGAAGAATATACCAAATTTAGTGCAAAAGAATACGGTACAGCTTATGGTTTATCATTAAAAAAAGCTTTTAATCACTCATTAACAATGAAAACTGAAGGCTATATACCTGCAGTTGTTGTTCTTGGAGACTTGGAAAACGAAGGTGATATTAGCAAGCAAATCAATTGGGAAACTTTACCTGATGATGTTGCTCAAATCAAAAACGAAATAGGAGATTTCACTATGATGTTCCTATTCGCTGCACCTGATAAATTGGATATGGTTAAAGAAAAATTATCGCCTGTACTTGGTGAAAATCACTTAATTATTGGAACCGAAATTACTGCTGATAAAGCATTAAGAAGATTCCTATCTGCTATTGGAAGATAATATAAATATGAGGAAGTAATTATATGAAAATTACTATTAAGTACTTAGATAAAGTGCAAAATTTTGAAAACAAACAAACTATTACTATTGGTAAGATCAATTGTGATTTTTGTATAGATGATCTTCCGGAAAATACACTTATTAAAATGGTTTATTCTGATAAATATAAAAACTATGTCCTTGTCAATTCTACAAATAACAATGATATTTTATTGAACAATAAACCATTCTCAAAAATTTTAGTTCCAAGTAATTTTGCATTAAACATGAAAGACTTGCATGACTCAATATCAATTACTTCCGTAACTGCAGTTACCGCAAGTAAAACATCACCTCAGCAAGTTCAAACATCTGTAAATACGCAAAATAATACATTACAAACAACAAATCAAGATGATCTTTTCAACAATGATATTGAAACTAACAGAGTTGCTATCATTAAAGAAATAGGATATAAAATTACAGAATTGAAAAATAATATTCGTTCTATGAATATTACATCACTAATCCTGCATGCTGCAATGTTTGTTTTATCAATAGTTTGCGCATTTGGTATGACAAATTTCCTATTAGGATTAAAAATTGATAATTCTCAATCTGTATTAAATCTCACAACAAATGCAGGATTCCTTGTAGGACTCTCTATAATTGTACTTGCAATAGCAATAATTCTAAAATTAGGGGTTTATTCTCTTATGGAATTTAAACAATCAAAGAAATACGGAGATACTGATTTTATCCAAAAATCTATGATAGGTATTTCTATGATATCTATGTTTATTTTCTACATAATAAATCTATTTTATTACAAAGATGTTCCGGGCTTTGCCGCAGCAGCATTTTTCATAGCACTTTTATTTGTTGGTGCTTTAACAATTGTATCTGTTGCAAGCGGATATTTTCAATTTCAAATAAAAACATACAATAGCCAACTAACAAATTGCGAATATAGAGAAGATTTTGAATCAGTAATGAAAAGTTACAGAGGATTAATCAATACTTTTGTAAATAAATTAAGCCAAAATCGTATAAATACAATAAAAGGAAACTTATTAAATAATCAATTAAAAATGATTGTTGAAATGTTCATTGGATTGTTAACTGCACCATTTTTGGCATACGGTGTTTCTAATACTCTTGCAAGCTGCTTCCCAGAAGCTGCAAACTGGGTACGCATTTCAGGATTAAGATTCAGTCCTATATTCCTTGTTCTTGCATCATTTTTGATTATATTTGCATTTTTCTCTTTCGTAAGAGCATTTACAATTTCAAAGCAAATCAAAGGTTCTGAAATCATAAAATTTGACGGCTTTCATGACTACAACAATCATGGTGTAACAGTTTTAGGCTTAGATTCAATGCGCAGCCTCAATAAAGAAAAAAATATAGTTATGTTTATTGCATGTTTTATTATATTGATTGAATTTACAATGAACGTTTCATACTTCATAACAGAAATTGGTGGAGATCTTCAAGGTATGTTTTTGAGTTTCGTGACTGCATTGGTGCCAACAGCTTTATTGATTGCTGAAACTCATTTATTAAGCTCTACTATGTATAAAATTAATAATTACAATGAACTATTAGCAATGTTGGATTAATATGAAAAACATATACTTCACAATCGGAATATTAGTTTTTGTACTTACAACAATTTTTGTAATGGCTTCAGATACTCATGGAATTAAAAAAGTTCAGTTCACCAATCAAAATTTTATTGTAAGCCATGAAAACACTGACATTAAAACTGAGAATGTGAATGTTAATTTCAACAAATCCAATATTCAAAATAAAGAATTACAAACAGATAATCAAAATTTAAATATTAAAAACAATGATACTGAATTGAATTATGAACCATTCCATAGTCAGGAAAATAATTTCAGTAACAATTCGTCATTTGACAACCAAGAAAACAAGTATAATGACAAACTTACAAATTACAAAAATCAACAAGACAAATTAAGAAAAGCAAAAAATCAACTATCCACACAAAAAACTCAACCAAAAACAAATAATAGATATCTAGTAAGGAATATAGACTGGAGTGTATGGAAAAGTGATTTTATAAATAAAATTACCGATGATAGCGAACAAATACATTCTTTAGACGATTATGGACTAGGAACTTGGTTCTATTATTCATTTACTGTAACTAATACAGGGGAAATAAAAAATATCACAATCCGCTCAATGTATCTTGAGCCACAAGATAGAGTAGCTATTGAAAAACTGATAAAAAGTTACGAATACCAAGATATAACAGTATTTCCTGCAAATTCAAAAAGAGCAACAGCAAAAATTGAAGCTGTAATGGTAATCGGTTCTGAAGAAAAAAGAGCAAAACCATCCGATTTTAACGATAAAGAACAAATAAGAATAAAATTATAAATTATTTTATTTAATTAAAAAAGTTCTAATATATTTATAAACTAGTACAAGCTCTTCTTGAGTTAATTTTTGAAGCATTATTTCCATATCAGCAATCAAATCATCAGGATTTTGCAAATGATAAAATTCAAACAAATCCTTAGGTTCAACATGAAAAGCAGAAGCAAATCTTTCTAACAACTCAGGAGATGGAAAATTCTTCCCGCTTTCAAGACAACTGATATGTTTGTCATCAACACTAACAATCTCAGCAAGTTGAGCCTGAGTTAAATCGCGTTTCTTCCTCAGCTCTCTTAATTTTCTTCCAAATAATATCTTAATACTACACATAATTTGACTTGATATTGGCAACTAATCTCCGTATTGTAATTTAAATTATAGTTATAATAAAAAAATACAAGAATGGAGTGACACGTAAATAAAAACAAAAAAGTTACCCGACGCACAGAAATCAAAAAATATAACCTAAAGGATAATTAGACAACTGCCTATAACCATTATGACAGATCCCAAAATTTTCTTCAGAATATGTTTTTCCTTAAACACTATATAACCAAAAAATACGGAAACAATTCCGGATAACTGAAATAACGCCAACGATAACCCAACATTTAGCCTCTGAAAAACAATATTTGTGGAAAATTGCATAATCCCCAAACACAAAGCTATCATAAAAACTTTTAACCAATCATATCCACAAAATCTCTCAAATTTCTTCCTCAAGCCAAATATCATTATTAAAGAAAATAAGCAACCTGAAAAACACCATAAAATAAAGGATTCCATTGGTGAGGATAATAAAATTATCTTTTTTAACACTACAGCTTCGCACCCTGTGAAAATTAATGCACAAATTCTTAAAATAATATCCAAACGCTTTAATAGCTTGAAACTAAACCCTTCTTTTACAGTATCAAAAATATACCTACTTCCAAAAATTATTAATATTACCCCTAAAACCCCTGAAACATCGGGGATTTCACCTAAAAATAAAAAACCGGCTATCAATCCGACAACACATTTATATGAATTTATTGGAGCAAGCACTGACATTTCACCTAATTGTAATGCCTTTATCAAGCAAATAGAACCTAATGTGCATAACAATCCTGAAAGAGCAACATACATCCAAAATTCTATATCATAATGCCACTGAAAGCTAAGTGCCAAAGGTAGACAAAATATACTTAGAATCAAATATGAATAAAAATTAGTCCATACCGCAGAATGACTTTGTGCCAATTTCTTTTGAAACAAGTTAGCAACAGGATTAGAAAAAATCCTGCAAATAAGAGCAACAATTGTTCCAAACATAGAACTACATCATACCTTTTCGATTAAAGAAGAATGCCGCAATACAAGTTGCAACAACAGAAATTGTAATAACAATTAAAAATCCAAAATGATTTTCTCCAAACGGCATAGGAACATTCATACCCCAGAAGCTACCTATCATTGTAGGAATAGACATAATAATTGTAATCGCCGCAAGGAATTTCATAACAAGGTTAAGATTATTATTGATGATAGATGCCATACAATCCATCATGCTTTCCAAAATAGTTCTATGCATTTCAACCATCTCAGAAGCCTGTTTATTTTCGATGATAACATCTTCCAACATATCAATATCATCTTCCGTAAATTTTAGAATCCTTTGTAAACTTTCAGCATTAACCATTCTCAAAAGTTTTTGCAACACCAATTGGTTATCTTTCAAAGCAGTTGTAAAGTAAACTAAAGATTTTTGGATTTCCATCAACTGGAACAATGCTTTATTATTAGTCGTTTTTCTCAAAGAATCTTCAATATTTTCAGTTTGTTTATTAATAATATTCAAATATCTCAAATAAAACTTAGCTGCACGGAACAAAATACTTAACATAAAGTTTGCTTTATGTCTTGTATCGAAAAATTTAGCCGTATCTGTATTGAATGAATTTATAATTTTATTTTCGTGAGAACAAACAGTAATAACACTTTCCGGAGTAAATATTAAACCAAGAGGCAAAGTATCAAAATTACCCTCTTCATCCATAACAGGAACATTGGTAATTATTAACAAATTACCGTCCTCAAAATCCATACGAGACAATTCATCTGCGTCTAATGAGTTATTAAGAAAACTTTCATCCAATCCTAAAACAAGCGAAACTTGTTGAATTTCTTCGTGTGTAGGATTAATAAGATTAAACCAGGAACCTGAAACAGCTTCGTTTAAATTTAAACTTTTTAGTGATCCGTCATCTTGAGTCTTTGAAATTTCTAACATAGCAACTATTCCTGATTGTCTGACCACAATCATTAAACTACACATTAAACCAAAAAACAATAGTCCAAAAAATGGAATTTACAAACAACAATCGATATTATTCTTCAAGATCATCATTATTATTATGATTTTGATAATGATTTTGCATCTTTTTAACACGCAAAATTTCTTTTAAATCTTCAGTAATTTTATCTTCTTCATCCAAAACACGTTTACGTTTTTTAGCATTCAGAACATTAGCAACATTCATCATAGCAAGAGAGTTCAAAGTAGCACGTAAAACAGCACTCTGGTCCATATATTGGTTAGGCTGTTGGGTCATTTCTCCTTCTTCGCCACCGCGTTGAGAAAAATATTCACCGCCTTGTCCCATTTTATCATCTGATAATTTTGCAGCCGTTCCGGAAATATCACCACTTTTAAAATTAAAAGCTCCGCCTATTCCGAAAAATCCGGCAGATCTGTTATCGACCATAGTTTCTCACCTTTTACTCGTACCTGAGAATATCTAATCTCAAATCTTTCGTGTTCTTCAGTACCCTACACATTATAAGGTACGTGATATGATATTAACTCGTCTGAATGTATTATTTTGCTACTATGTAAACAAAAGTTTACATTCTAAAACAAATTATTCCTCTTACTTAAACATCCTTACTACTACTATTATAACATATTATATTGAAAAAAACAATAACACATGGTATAATAGAGTATAAGTTATAATAAATTATTGAGGAATTTGAGGATGAAAAGATTTAATAAAGCATTTACATTGACAGAACTTTTAATTGCACTTGGTGTAATCGGCATTTTATGTGCAATTCTGTTACCTGTAATATTTAACTTGCTTCCTAACCAAAATACATTGATGGCAAAAAGAGCCTACTATATGGTTCAAACTGTTGTTGCAGAAATGATCAACGATGAAGCTTGCTATCCTGATTTAACAAACGCTGTTGATAAAAGAATCGGATTTGATGATGGATACGGTTATGCAAACTGCCTATTATGGGGTGGAGAATCTGCAACTGCATCTTACATTGAAACAGAACAAAATCCTAGTACAAAATTTGCAACTTTATTCACAGACAAGGTTGAAACTAGTGATGCCTCAGTTTCAGGTACTGAAACAACTTTTACAACTAAAGGTATGAACTGGAAAATAAACACTAACGCAATAAACACTAAAGGTTACAAACCTAATGCAAATATATACATTACAGTCGATGTTAACGGTACAGGAGATAAGAATAGACCAAACTGTGGTCAATCAACATATTCTACAGCACTTGGTACAGTTTGTACAGAAGCTCAAAAGAACCCTGATATCTTTACTATGGTTGTTCGTACTGACGGTAAAATTACTATAGCAGATGATTGGGCTAAAGATGCAGTTTCAGTTAATAAAGACATTACAGAAGAAGATTAGAAAAATAAAGCAGTCGGATAATCGCGCTTGTTTATACAAGTGAGGAAAGTCCGTGCATCCCAGAACAGGCCGCCGGAGAAACTCCGGGCGTCGTGAGGCGGCGGATAGTGCCACAGAAATGTAGACTGCCGATGGACATTTTGTCACAGGCGATGGTGCAACGGTGAGTTAAGAGCTTCACCAGTGATATCGGAAGGTATCAGCTAGGTAAACCCCGGTCGGATGCAAGATTGACTCGAAGGCTAAGGTTGTTCGCCATCTTCGGAAAAATCGCTAGAGATTAGAAGCAATTCTAATACCAGACAGATGATTATCTAAAACAGAACACGGCTTACGGACTGCTTTATTTTTTTACTATTTTAATTTTTCTTCAATTACGCGAATTACATCTGATTGAACATCTTCGATTGATTTTGTAGAATCAATCAACTTAATTCTTTCAGGTTCTTGTTTCGCAATCTCAAGATAACCATTTCTTACTCGATGGAAAAACTCATTTCCTGCATTTTCCATACGATCTCTTTCATTTCCTACACGTTGCATTGAAGTTTCAATATCAACATCGAAAACCAAAGTTAAATCAGGTTTTTTACCACCTGTTGCAAGATTATTAAGCATATTTATCTCATTCAAATCTAAACCTCTGCCATAACCTTGATATGCAACAGTACTATCTGTATGTCTGTCACATAAAACAATTTTACCCTCTTCAATTGCAGGATTAACTATAACATCAATATTTTGAGCTCTATCTGCAAGAAATAAAAATGACTCACATCTATCAGAAACTTCTCCTTCATAATTAAGCAAAATTTTTCTAATATGTTCACCAAGTCCCTTTGCTCCTGGTTCACGAGTTACTAAAACTTCATACCCCTTATTTGTAAGATAGTCTTTTAACAAATTAAGCTGAGTTGTCTTACCGCAACCATCTGCCCCTTCAAATGTTATAAATAAACCTTTTTTCATAATTCCTCTTAATTATTTGAACTAATAACCAATTACAAATTCCTGTGCTGCGTAATGAGGTTCATATTTATCTATTTCCATAAAATCAATTCCTGATGCAACAAAATCAGCTTCGGCACCAAGTTCATCACCGGATTGTTTTTTAGCATATCCACGTTCAACATACAAAGCTTTTAAATCATTACCAAATTGTTTTGCATTAGCTTCTGCATATGCAATAGCCAAATTATACATATCAATTGCCAATTCGTATTCTCTCATAAGATAAAGTACATAGGCTTTATCACAAGTGATATAAAACTGATTTCTTGTATCTTTTTTATTCAATGATGCCAATAAATCATTATAATCTTGAATAATCATTTCAGGCATATTATTTTCAACACTGAATATAGATTTTACCCAAACCATTTGTGACTCTTGAAGAACCGACATTTTCTTTCTTGTCACATAGTCATTAAAAACTTCTACAGCAATTTCCGGACTATTTAGTTTCTTTTCTAAATAAAGTAAATTTGCAAATCTTGTATAATCTTTTTTACTAAATTTTCTTCCCGACATACTAAGAACTGTCTTATAATCCTGCAAAGAAGCTTCATAATCTCTATTTGCATATTGAGCATATGCTCTCATATCATAAAAGCTTTCATTCTTTGGATAGAAGAAACTGTAAACTTTAGATATTTTAAGCATATTGTTAAAGTTCGGTTTTTTAGCAGAAAGACACAATTTCATAGAATATTCAAGCAAAAATGCAGGAATAAAAAATATAGCCAAAATAATAACAACAAGAATCAATTTAGAATAAAAATTTGTTCTAAACTGAGCTTTTTGTTTTTTAGAAACAGGCGGCTTGAATCTTGTAATCTCATATTTTCCAAAATTTTTAACTAAATGATCAGAATACAATTTTGCACAATAAAAACGACAAGCCATTATAAGAACAATCCATAAAAAACCAAATCCTAAAAAATTAAAAAAAGTTGGTTTTAAATGAACAAGTATCAAATAAAGAAATATTGGAACAGCAAAATAAGCTATTCTCAAATATTTATCCAAATCGAAACGATATTCCAAAGTCTTTCCGACTTCAATCTTCGACAAACCTAAATCTCGGTATAAATACCCTGTATTCTCAAATAAATTATAATTTTTAAATACATCATTGCCTTCTTTATCGGCATAAAATAAAATTGTATTTCCAAGTAAACTGATTATATTCTTTAACATAACAATAAATTAGCAGAAAAAGTTCAATTAGTCTAAACAAACTTTTCCGGTAAGCTCCCTTTCAAATTCATAAACATCTGTAGAAATATTTAAAATATCTTTAATATTAATAACATCTAAACCTTTAAATTTATATAAAACTTTGATTTTATCAGGATTATTTTCTTTTTCTTTAGCAAGAATTGCGCCAATAATAGCTTCAAGATGAGACATCGGCATCATATTTGACGGCAAATCACTAAATCCCCATTCATACTTCAAAGCTTGTTGCAAAAACTTACAATCTGAAGGTGAACGGTCTTTATAACAAGAGTTCAAATGAAGATTTTGTCTTGCCATATAAATATCAAAACGATCAACCGTAATTCCACGTTGCACTAATTCTCTAAAATACTCAGACCCTCGATTGGAATGTCTTTGAGTCCAATTATCGCGATTAGGAATATTTTTATTTGTAGCAACTAACTGATATGGTTTTGATAAAATTCTCCATTTACCATCCAACATAGTTCTATCAAAAGGAACAGATGCACAAATTTTTGAAAATTTTAATGATGAAAAATTTTCAAAAAAGTGAATTACGTCGCTCATTTTATATAATTTGTCAAGAAGAATAATCTTATTATCTTCGTCAATAACAGCAACACCCGAATCCATACTGGAACTTGAAGCTAAAGACAATCCTACATAATAATTCATGCAATATTCTCCTAATTCATCAATTTTGTTGTAATCAACGGACCATCATCCGTTGCAATTACCGTATGTTCAAAGTGTGCAGAAGCCTTACCATCTTTTGTACTTACAGTCCAGTTATCATCAGCAACCACAACTTCATCACAACCCAAGTTTAACATTGGCTCAATCGCAATTGCGGTATTAGCTTTAATCAGAGTATTATCACCTACACTATAATTAAACAAAAATGGATCTTCATGCATTTCATGCCCAACACCATGACCACCATATTGGCGAACAATACCATACCCTTCACGAACAGCGACGGCTTCAATTGCTTTAGAAATATCATCCAAAACATTACCTGGTTTCATTTGTGCAATACCGGCATATAAAGATTCTTCAGTAACTCTCATAAGTTTATCAACTTCATCAGAAACTTTACCAACTCTATATGACCAAGCACTATCACCAACCATACCACCGTAAGTTGCACCAACATCGATTGCAATAATATCACCTTCTTTCAAGATAACATTATCAGAAGGAATTCCGTGTACAACCTGCTCGTTTATTGAGGTACAAATACATGCAGGAAAACCGTTATAGCCCAAGAATGTAGGAATTGCACGATTTTCTTTTATAATTTGCATTGCTATATTATCTAATTCTTTTGTCGAAATTCCGGGTTCAACAACAGTTTTCATTTTTTCATGAACAAGAGCCACAATATGCCCTGCATGACGCATTCTTTTTATTTCATCTCTTGATTTTTTATTTATCATTTTTACCCTACCCTCAATTGAATGTTATCATAAATAATGACCTGAAATCAAATTTGTTAACCTTTAAATAAATATCTAAATAATTAGTCTATATATATGACAAATTCTTAGAACTTATTACCTATAATAATAAAATGGATGGAAAAGTACTTGAACAAAAATACACCGATTTTATAGAAAGTCTAATCGAACAGATAGCGCCTTTGCTACCTGCAGATGTAAATAAACTTCAGCAAGATTATCTTGTCAGCAACATTCGAAAATCTGCAACTTTGTTGGCTGAATCAATGGTTGAAGAAGAAGAATTCAGCAGATTAGATTTTGAAGAACATTGTTTCTATATCCAGGTAATGGCAGAATGGTCTTTCCATAAAGAAATTGATCTATTCCGTTCTGGTATTCCCGCAAAGTATTGGAAAGTTGTAATGAATAAAATCTGGTATACTATGTGGGAAGTAATGTATGCTTGCGTAAAAAACGATGCACCACAAAGTGCTGTTCTTTCTCTTGTCGAACGCTTTGTTAACAGAACTTATAAAGATGCAGTCGAAGAACTAAAAGAAAACGAAATAATTGACGAAGAAACAGAAGAAAAAGCCAAAGAACAATCTAATATTGATATTATGGCAAGACAAATGAAAGCTGCAAAAAATATAAATTTAGGTATAAAAAAAGTATTATTTTTCATATTATTCTTATTCATTGCAAGCGTAATAACCTTTGTTATATTAAAATTTAAATCCTATGGAGTTATAACAATCTTAGTACTTTTATTGTTATATAATATTTTCCCGCGCCCAAAAGAATAATTTTTGACATATTTATTTATAATAATTTTACTTTAGTCTGATTTTTCTATAAAATAATACTATGATTTATTTTTTCTACGGGGATGAAGAATTTAATATTTCTAATGAAATCAAAAAGTTCAAATCTAAACTTGATAAGAACTTTATTGAAATGAGCTACAAATATTTCAATAATCCAAAATTTCCTGATTTGATTGCCGCAGTCAGAACTCAACCTATGATGTTTGGTAAAATGCTTTTAGAAATAAATTGCTTATCATACCTCAGCGGAAAATCCGAGGATAAAGCTTTTGATGATAATCAAATAAAACAGATAACAGAAGCTCTCGACAATGTCAGCGAAAATCTTGATATAATTTTTGTTGCTCAACTAGAACCTGATAGTCAGAAAAAAATCGACAAACGTAGAAAACTTTTCAAAACTTTATCAAAATATAATGCAAAAGAATTTGCTCAAATTCCATCATACAAAACAGCAGAACTTGAAGCTTGGATTAAACAACAAGCAAAAACAAAAGATTTAAAACTAAATGACGAAATCGCATCTACAATACTACTCCAAGTAGGTTCAAATCTGCGAATGATAGACTCCGAATTAGAAAAATTAAAAATCTTTGCCGGAAATAACGCTGTTACAAAAGAAATGGTGAAAGAAATTTGTGTCACAAACGAAGATTTATTTATTTTTGCAGATTATCTAATTACTGAAAATAAATCTAAAGCTCTCGCAGAATATCAAAAATTATTATCAAAAAAACATCCGTTGGAAATTTTGTCAGTATTACACACTTTACTACACGGAAAAATTCAAATAAAAGCAAATTCTTCAAAATATTCGGCAGATGAAATTGCAAAAATTATAAACATGCATCCATACCGTGTAAAATTAGAACTACAAAAATTAAAAAATGTTTCATTGAAAAATCTTGTAAAATTGAAACAAAATCTTACAAATGCAGAATACAAAATCAAGTCAGGACAAGCCTCATTGGATATTGATAAGGAGATAGAATATGCAATATTACAATAATGAAATTTCTCAAAAATATCCAAAATTATTAGAATATTTTGAAAACGGAATAAAAAGTGAAGACAAAAATATTAGTCATTGCTTATTATTTTGGGGACCTGACATAACCTCGCAATGTGAATTGGCATTAGAAGTTGCAAGAATTTTAAACTGTTCCGAAGATGGTTCCTCTGATTGCAATTGTCTTAACTGTAGATGGATAAAAGAACAATCTCATCCCGAAGTAAAAATATATACCCGTCTTGATTTTAAAGAAAGCCAAAAAACTTCTGAAGACAGTGAAACAAAAGGTAAAAAAAATATCAATATTGAACAGGCAAAAGCAATTATAAACGAACTTTCAATATCAAGTGAATACCATAGAGTTTATATTTTCTGTGACAGGGATGAAGACGGAAATCTTTTACCGCTTAATCAGATAAATTTCCCTGAAGCAACATCAAATGCTCTTTTAAAAACATTTGAAGAACCACCTAAAAATACAACTTTCATATTTTTGACAAAAGATCGTTCGGATATAATTTCTACTGTTGTATCTCGAGCTCAATCATTTTTTATTCCTGCATCAGTAAAAGAAAGTGAAAGTTATGAATTAGTTGAGAATTTCATTTCAAATTACTGGACAACCGAAAAAAATCAAGTACTTGAGTTTGAAACCAATATGATAAATTTAATAGCTTCTAATGACGCAAAAACAATATTTACACAAATGCAAAATTACATATCCGCAGTGCTCAAATCCAATCTTCAAAATAAACATCTATTTTACAAACTTATGCAAGATATAAAACATATCGAAGATGCAAAACGTCAAATTTCACTGACTCCGGCAATGAATATTCAAACTGTAGTTGAAAATCTTAGTTTTAATTTAATTTTGAATTAAATTATTATTTGCAATCTTTAATAAAAACATGCTATAATCCTTTTGAATAAGATATTTGGAGAGATAAAATGGTAATAGAATATAGTGAAATACTAAGAGAATTTGCTCTTGTAATTGCGGTATCGTACCTAATTGGTTCAATACCTACCGGTTATATCATTGTAAAATTATTTACAGGACAAGATATCAGAACTATCGGCTCAGGTTCAACCGGAGCAACAAATGTTAAACGTGTTATGGGTAAAAAATGGTTCTTTATAGTAATGCTTCTAGATGCATTGAAAGGAGCTTTACCTGTTGCATTAACCGCTTATTACATGTCATCATTTGATGATTATGGAATTCTACCTGTAGTCGCTGCTGTTTGTGTGCTTCTCGGACACAGCAAGTCTGTTTTCTTAAACTTTACCGGAGGCAAATCAGTAGCTTCAGGAGTTGGAACACTTTTTGCCTTAAACTGGCAAGTTGGATTAATTGTTGCAGCAATCTGGAGTATTGTAACTTGGATTTCTAAATACGTATCACTAGGTTCAATTGTTGCATTAGCAATAGCTCCGATTATTATGTTGGTTTTGAAAGCTCCTGCAGCATATATTATTTACGCATTAGTTGCAGCAATCTATGTAATCTATCTCCACAGAGAGAACATAAAACGACTAAAAGAAGGTAATGAAAACAAAGTTAGAAAATAATTTAGGAGTTAAAAAGCGGGATTAAATCCCGCTTTTATATTATTTAAATTTTCTCATCATCTTCATAGCTTGGACCATAGCTTTTTTCTCATTTTTCTTACCAAATCCGCCAAACATTTTCTGCATTTTATTCATTCCGCCCATCATTTGACGCATTTGCTCAAACTGTTTTACATAAACATTAACAGTATGCATATCCATACCACAACCTTTTGCAATACGTTTTTTACGGCTGGTATTCATCAATTGCGGGTTATCACGTTCTTCAGGTGTCATACTTTGAATAAATACTTCAATCTTTTTAAATTCTGTGTCAGTTGCATGAGAAATTTTCTCACGGTCAGCCTGTTTAAGATTAACTCCGGGAAGCATACCCAAAATTTGATCCATAGAACCAAACATTTTCATTTGTTTTTGCATACTTAAGAAATCATTGTAACTAAATTCAGCTTTTTGCATTTTTTCTTGCATTCTCAAAGCTTCTTTTTCATCAAAAACTTCCTGAGCACGTTCAACTAACGAAACGATATCACCCATTCCCAGAATTCTTGTAGCCATTCTTTCAGGGTAAAAATCTTCCAAAGCGTTAAGTTTTTCGCCAGTACCTGTTAATTTTATAGGTTTTCCGGTGCAGTGAACAACTGATAACGCAGAACCACCACGAGAATCACCGTCCAGTTTTGTCAAAACTAAACCTGTTAAACCAATTTGCGCATCAAAGTTTTCAGCAACGTGAACAGCTTCCTGACCTGTCATTGCATCGATTACAAGAAGCTTTTCGTGAGGACGGAAAACTCTATCAATAATCAACAATTCTGCCATCATTTCAGTATCAATCTGCAAACGACCTGCTGTATCTAAGATTAAAACATTAAAACCTTTTTCTTTTGCATAGCTCAAAGCACTTTGAACAATATTTTGAACATCAGTTGAACCATCGATAGAAAAGACTTCACAACCGATTTCGGAACCTAGAGTTTTTAATTGTGTAATTGCCGCAGGTCTATAAACGTCACAAGCAACCAAAAGCGGATTTTTACCTTCTTTTTTAAGTTTTACAGCAAGCTTAGCAGAAGAAGTTGTTTTCCCGGAACCTTGCAGACCTAACATCATAATTAAAGATGGATGACCTGATAAATCAAGCGGTTTCAACTCATTTCCCAAAAGTTCAACCAATTCGTCATGAACAATTTTAACCAATTGTTGAGAAGGATTCACACCCTGCAAAACATTTTCACCTTCAGCTTTATCTTTTATAGAAGAAATAAAAGATTTTACAACACGTAAATTAACATCAGCTTCTAAAAGAGCACGTCTAATTTCGCGTAAAGCGTCTTGCATATTGTCTTGAGTTAATTCTTGAGAGTGCGTTTTAGAAATTATATTCTGTAACTTTTCACTTAAATTATCAAACATTTCATATCCCTTTAAATATAGTATAGAGCAATATTACCATGAACAAACGATATACAATACCTCTAAAATATGATAGAATAAAAAAGCAGTAATAATAGGAGGTTATATGAAAAAGGTTATTATTTTAGCAGGATTGATTCTTGCAGGAAGCATCACATATGCAGAAATTTCAATGCCGTCAGGTCCAAGTTTTAATACACAATCAAGAGCAACAAGTTCAGCACCATCTAACAGTTATAAAAAAACAACTTCAACAAATACAAATTATCAGAACACAAATTATAATCTAAATACAATTCAGCAGAATTTAAGTAAAGAAAGTTCATTAAAAATGGAATTAGATTCACTAGCAACATCTATATTAAAAGCTGCAGAGCAACATGATCAACAAAAACAGCAGCAATATATGATGAAAATGATGGAAAAAGGAGTAGATAAAATGTGTCCTCCGCAAATAATATCAAAAAGAACCCCACAATGTCCGCCAATAAGAATTCAAGTTAATAATAGAGAATTAAGAGGTAGTACTTGCGCTTTAACCTGTTATGAACTTGACGGAAGAAAATACGAAGTAGGTTACTGTAAATAAGATCTAAATAGAATAATAAGTAAAGGGCGCAGAATTCGTTTGAATTCTGCGCCCTAGTTTTAATAATAATTTGCTTACTTTAGACTAATTCGGTGGCAAAATGCCCCGTCCGGCGAGGACTAGTCTTGAGCGTGACCAGCTGTACCAAGAACGTCACGCATTTTGTGCATAACCATTTCTTTAACAGCAGTTCTACCAGGTCCCATGTATTCACGTGGGTCGAATTTTTCAGGATGTTCAACGAAAAATTCTCTGATAGTAGAAGTCATTGCAAGTCTCAAATCTGTATCGATATTGATTTTAGCAACACCGTGTTGAGAAGCATATTTAAGCATATCTTCAGGAACACCTTGAGCGTTAGGCAATTTACCACCAAATTCATTACATTTAGCAACGAATTCAGCAGGAACAGAAGATGAACCGTGAAGAACGATTGGGTAATCACCAAAACCAGCTTCTTTTAATGCATCTTTAATTTCTTTCAATCTGTCGAAGTCTAATTTAGCTTCACCAGCGAATTTGTAAGCACCGTGAGAAGTACCGATAGCGATAGCTAATGAATCACAACCGGTTTGTTTAACAAATTCAACAGCTTCTTGAACGTTAGTATATTTAGCATCTTTAGCGTCAACATTAACGTCGTCTTCGATACCAGCTAATTTACCTAATTCAGCTTCAACTGAAACTCCTCTTTCGTGAGCGTATTCAACAACTTTTTTAGTTAAAGCAACGTTTTCTTCGAATGAGAATCTTGAACCGTCGATCATAACAGAAGAGAAACCACCGTCGATACAAGCTTTACAAATTTCGAAGTCAGCACCGTGGTCTAAGTGAAGAGCGATAGGCACTGTAGTAGTAGCCAAAGCAGCTTCAACTAATTTGATAAGATAAGTTTGGTTAGCATATTTTCTAGCACCAGCAGAAACTTGTAAGATAATAGGTGATTGAGTTTCTTCAGCAGCTTCTGCAATACCTTGTAAAATTTCCATGTTGTTAACGTTGTAAGCACCGATAGCATAACCGCCAGCTAATGCTTTTTTGAACATTTCGTTTGTTCCAACTAATTTTCTTTCACTCATTTGAGTTCTCCTTCTTTTTGTATAATATATTACACACATTCAATTTATAACAAACAAAACTTTTATTCAATATATATAGAGCATGCCCAAAAATTTAGCCCACTCCGACTCCTCTCCAAAAGAAAAACAAAAACGGAGAGGAGTTTAACAATCTCAAACCAAAATAAGGAGTGGCTTCCAGACTGCCTCAGCAGTAAATATATTAATCATCAGCGTCGATTTGTTCTTCAAATTCGATATGATGATTCAACTCAATAATTTTATCTTTAAGTTGGTTCAAGTGTTTTAGTAGAATCGCAATATCTTTGGCAGGATTGCCGGTATTAACTTCTTCGTAAAGTAACGAAACTTCGAGTCTTGAGGCAAGATAATGAACATCGCATACCTCACTTGCAATTTCTCTTACTTCCTTTGCAATTTTTTCAATATCTTTCAACTTATAGCTCCTTAGTATGACATATAACCATACATAGTCATACTATAAAAATAACAATATAGATACTATGATATTGTCAGATACATTGATGAGCGAATAGTATGACATTAGATAGAAAATTAATGAGAAACGGCAATGGATGGGCTTTTTTTATCAATTCAACAATATTAGGATTTTTGGATGTTAACCCAGAAACAGATATGATTCGCTATTCTATAGAAAATGACAAACTTATTATTACAAAAAGCGATAAAAAAATAGAGAAAAAAGTACCAAAAAACAATCAATAAAATGGATGTACGTAGTGAAATTAAAAGTATTATAGCCAAAAAAGCAAGCACTCTCAAAAAAGTTTGTGCTGCTATTGAGCAGAAAAATAACGAAAAAATTTCTCCAAATAACTTAACTAATAAATTTCGACGTAAAACAATAAAATTTGATGAAGTACAAGAAATACTCGAAGTCTTAGGATATCACATTGAATTTATTGAAAATGACTAAAATTTACCCCCACTCAACTTTTGTAAACCAAAAAGATGAAATTTTTAACCAAAACGTACAAATTCCTTTTTGTTGATGTTACAATTTTAGTATGGCAGGCACGTGGGATGAATTAGTACAACAAATAAAAGAACGCTTGGATATTGTAGATATAGTATCCGAACAAGTTGTGCTGAAAAAAAGAGGTAACAATTATTGGGGACTTTGTCCGTTTCACAAAGACAAAAACCCTTCATTCTGTGTTACTCCGCATTTAGGCATTTACAAATGTTTCAGCTGTGGCGAAGCAGGAGATGCTTTGAAATTCCTGATGAAAACCCGTAATATTGAATTCAAAGATTTAATTGTTGAACTTGCCGACAAATTCGGACTCGAAATCCCTGCAACTCATCAAAAATCAGACGGTTCATCTAAAGAAATTAAACAACAAATGCTTAAAGCTACTGAAATCGCCGCTGAATTTTACCATGATTTGCTTCTGAGAAACAAAGATACCAACGCTGAACCCGCTCTTGATTATTTGACTAAACGCGGTATCGGAACAGATATTATTAAAAAATTCCACATCGGCGTTGCTTCCAAATCTTTTACAACCCTCTACGATGAGTTAAGAAAAGATTTCTCTAACGAGGTTTTAGAAAAAGCAGGATTGATTTTAAAAAGCGAAAAAGGCGGATACATCGACCGCTTCAGAAATCGTGTAATTATTCCGATTCAAAATGAAAACGGCGAATTCGTTGCTTTCGGTGCTCGCGCTTTGGAAAAAGATCAGAATCCAAAATATTTAAATTCTTCTGATTCATTAATATATAATAAGAGTCGTTTACTCTACGGATTATACACCGCAAAAGACGCTATCAAAGAAAATGATTCCGTAATTCTTATGGAAGGATATTTTGATGTTATATCTTCACAGGCTCATGGCATTGAAAACTGTGTTGCATCTTGCGGAACTTCACTAACTCCGGATCACGTTAAACTGCTTTCCCGTTATACTAAATCCAGAAGAATCTATCTGTCCTTTGATACAGATTCTGCAGGACAAAAAGCTACTGCAAGAGGTGCAGAAATTATTAAAGAAGTTTTTGCAGGATTAGGTAATATTAAGCAATTCGATGAAAGCTATCTTTCTGCTGACAAAGACAAATATGCATGCGAAATTCGTGTAATCGCGCCACCTGAAGGTAAAGACCCTGACGAATTCGTTCGCTCGGTCGGTGCTGATGCTTACAAAATGTACATGGAAAACGCTCCGCTATTTATTGATTTTCAATTGAACAGTATTCTGAAAAACAAAGACAAGTTCTCTTCACCACAAGAGAAAGCTCAATTTGTAAGATCAGTTATTCCAATTCTTGTCGAAATTCAGAACAAAATTATTCGTGCAGAATATATCGAAATGGTTGCGCAAGCGCTTTCCATCAATAGCGACGCTCTTAGAACCGAAATAAGCTCCTTCGAACGCGCTAATCTGCCAAAAGTTGAAAGAATTGTTAAGAATGTAACAAAAAGTGACTCCGTTCTAAAAAAAGCGCAAAAAAATTTGTTGAGTGTTTTTTTAGTACCCGACAGTCATTTTACATTTACCCAGATCAATGAAATGATTGGTGACGTTGCATTTGATGACGAAATATTAATAATTGTAAAATCTACAATTGACAAATTAATATATAGCGTAAATAATGTGAAAGAATTAATCGAACATTTATATACTGAATTTGTTGAAAACCCTGATGCACAAAGCGTTTTACCAGAGTTAATATCAACATCGGAAGCATATAGAGGTCTGACAGCAGAAGATTTTGAATGTGTAATTAAAGAAACTATTGCAAAAATCAATCAATGCAGACACATTAAGGAAATTGAACATATTAAAAAGATGTACAAAGGAATCGACGACGACGATCCTGAAGCCCTTAAAATTCAAATACAACTAAGAGATAAAATAAAGAAAAAAAGACAAAAATCGGAGAAGAATTAGATGACAAAGAAAAGACAATCAGGCTCCTCAGTAATAAGTGTAATGGAAGATGATGCACTTGATTTACAAGATATTAGCGAGGATGCGGTTTTAGACGCTGAGAATGATGCTATTAATTATATGAACGTTGATATCTCTACTGATAATATTGAAGATATTGTTACTTCAAAAATGGGTGACAAAATCTCTCAAGAAGATATCTATATGTTACATTCAACTGATGAACCGGATCCGAATGATTTAGAATTACCTAAAAATGTTGCTATCGATGACCCTGTAAGATTATACTTACGTGAAATCGGTAGAATTAAATTGTTATCTGCTAATGAAGAAATTGAATTAGCAAGAAAAATTCTTGAAGGCGGTACTCCGGGCGCTATTGCAAAAAGAAAACTTGTTCAAGCTAACTTACGTTTGGTTGTAAGTATCGCTAAAAAATACGTTGGACGCGGAATGCTTTTCTTAGACCTTATCCAAGAAGGTAACTTAGGTCTTATTAGAGCAGCTGAAAAGTTCGACCACGAAAGAGGTTTCAAATTCTCAACTTATGCAACTTGGTGGATTAGACAAGCTATCACTCGTGCTATCGCTGACCAAGCAAGAACTATCAGAATCCCTGTTCACATGGTTGAAACTATCAACAAGTTGAAAAAAGTTACCAGAAAACTTGCTCAAGATCTTTCCAGAAAACCAACCGAAGATGAATTGGCTGCTGAAATGAATGTTTCTATTCCAAAACTTCGTGAAATAATTAAAATCGCTCAAGAACCTCTATCTTTAGAAACTCCTATCGGTAAAGAAGAAGATTCTCGTCTTGGTGATTTCATTGAAGATAAAGAAGCTGATGCTCCGGTTAAAATGGTTGCTTCTGAATTGTTAAAAGAAGATCTCGCTGAAGTTCTTTGTACTCTATCTCCAAGAGAACGTGATGTATTAAGATTACGTTTCGGTATGGATGACGGCCGCCAAAGAACTTTGGAAGAAGTTGGTCAATTGTTCGGCGTTACTCGTGAACGTATCAGACAAATTGAAGCTAAAGCTCTAAGAAAATTACGTCACCCTAATCGTAAAAAACGCTTAGAAGAATATGTTGAGTAATTTTCAAAAATAACAAACATTAAAAAGAGTCCTTTAAAAAGGGCTCTTTTTTTATAATAAAAAAGATCGGGCAAAAACCCGACCTTTTTATTTCTTTTTATCTAATTTATTTTTTAACTACTTCTTTAATTTCAGGACTTTCGTTCACATAAGCAGTTAATTGTTTAAGCGCAGGTTTGTATGCATTAACTGTGCTTGAACCGCCTAAACATCCACCAGGACAAGCCATAACTTCAATCAAGTTACCCAAGTCGCATTTGCCATCTTTAGCAAACTTTTTCAAATCTCTGATAGATTGTTTATTAAGCCCATCAACTACATACGCTTTAGCTTTTTTGTCATCATCAAGAAGTGAATTAACAGCTGCAGCAACTCCGCCGATAACCGCAAAGTTTCTTGCTTGTGCTGAAGATTCTTTTCTGAATTCAGATTCTCCGCAAGCATCGACTTGAACGTTTAGTGCAATAAACCAAGCACCCAATTCTTCGTAGTTAAGAACATAATCGATGTTTGGATTCTGTAAAGCTTCACGTCTTTTTGCTACGCAAGGACTGAAGAATACAGTTAATGCTTCAGGTTGTTCTTTCTTAATCATTTCTGAAGTGTAATATGCAGGAGTTTTTGTTTCTGATCTGAAAGGTTTAATTTCAGGAATATGTTTTTCAACAAGTTCGTTATAACCTGCGCAACAAGAAGTTGTCATAAATTCCTGACCAGCTTCCATTCTTTCTACAAATTCAGCAGCTTCATTCTTAGTTGTAATATCTGCACCTTCTGCAACTTCAACAACATCAGAAAATCCTAATGATAAAATAGCTTGTTTAAGTTGTTTTGGAGAACAAGGAAGTTGACCAAAAATTGCAGGAGCAACCATTGCAACAAGTTTTTTACCATTTTTAATTTCTTTTAAGATATCAATAATTTGGCTTTTTTCGTGAACTGCTCCGAACGGACATGCATTAACACATTTTCCGCAAGAAATACATTTTTCAAAATCAATACGTGCCAAACCATCTTCATCTTTTGTAATTGCGCCTACAGGACAAGCATTTTCACAAGGAACAATAATTCTTGCAATAGCTTGGTATGGACAAACTTGTGCACACATACCACAATTTTTACATTTAGACGGATCAATAACTGATTTTCCGTTTTCAACCTTAATTGCACCAAAACGACAAGTTGATTCACAAGGTCTTGCAACACAACCTTGGCAAAGGTCTGTTACAAATATTCTTGACGGAACACAACCCTGACAAGCTGTTTGCAATACTGTCAAAGGATTTTTTTCAGGTTCGGTTCTATTTTCAGCTTTTTCAGCCAAAGTTGAAAGCAATTCGCTATCATCAGCTTCTTCAATTGATAAACCTAAACCTGCAATTGCTCTATCTCTCAAAATTGCACGTTCTTTATGTATACAACATCTGAAAGGAACTTCACTTCCTTTTGGACGCATATCATAAGGGATTTTTCTTGTGTTTTCACCAAAATTTTCACTTAAATATGCTTTAATTAATCTTACTAAAATTTCACGTTTCAAATGTGAAGTTTGTTTAGGGGTATTTATAGCCATTTTTCTTAATCCTTTTCCTTACTTACTTTCCAATTTCGCATTTATTGCTGATAAAACTTTTTCCACTGTAGCTTCCTTAATAATATCATTATCAACTTTTACATAAGGAGCTTTTGAAAATTCCCAATCTGTAGAGCATAATCCTAAGCAAGGTACACCTGATACATCAACTTTATCACCGTATTTTGCAGGAACAATATCAATTAACTCCTGAAGATTTGCTGATCCCATAACGAAACATGTTGTTCCTAAACATACTTTAACGCTGATTTTTTCCATTTTTACCTTCCTTATATGCTACATATACTGTACATTGACTTTTTTAAAATATTTGTCCTGTAAAACTACAGCCATTTTCTTAATAATATTTTTCCTGATTTCGATTTCAATCGGTAATGCAGGATTGTAGTGAGCTTGGTTTAACTTTGCACCTACCATAAAGTTAATACAATCACTATCTAATAAGAATTTTACCAACTTTCCGGCGGCATTGTCAATACCTGTTATTTGCCCTAATTCCAGATACTCAAGAGCTTGAGTAAGAGTTAAAATCCCTTCAGTAACCAAATCAACACCATCCATGTATGAACAACTCGGAAGTTTTCCAACACTGATAGCTTTATCCATTGTAATCGGAATATTTAATTCTCTGGAAAGCAAATTAGCTGTAGTTCCGCCGCATATTGCCTTTTTACCTTTAAAATCATTAAACATTTGAGCATATTCAGCATCTTTTTTCTGTAAAAAAGGAGGTCCTGTAAAAACTAAAGAAGTTCTAGGTTCTCTGCAATATAAAACACAAGCAGAGATATCATCTTTAGGCAAACGATCCGTTTCGATATTTTTAGCCTGACGAACAATATATGCTGACAAATCAGAACTTGAAATGTCAGGCTCTTCAGCAAGCTTAGCTAATACTAACTGAATCAAACCTTCTCTGCGCAAACCTAATTTTAATCTACTGTTTCCAAGTCCGCACTGAGTTACACCATCCGAACAGAAAATCAATCTGTCACCAAGTTCTAAATGGATTTTATAACTTTTCATACATCTGTTCTTGAAAGTTTTGGAAGGAATTGACTCATATTGCGGAGTCATAACTTCGTTATTTTTAATCCATAAAAATTCAGGGTTACCCTCTTCTATAATCTTAGCGTCCCCTTCATCATTTACATCAATTACAGAAAATGTTGAATAGCTTATTTTTCTAACCTTACACACTGGCAAAGAGTTCATAACAATTTCAGCAGCGTGTTTTATTGGAATCTGAGAATTTTCAACAAAACGTAAAAGCATTGTTGCAGTCATACAAGACAAAATATTTGCTTTAATTCCACTCCCCAAACCATCGGAAAGAACAGCAATTAACTTAGCTTCATCAGGATATCTTTTTGATACAAAATAATCACCGAAAGCATTTTGGTTATATTTTTTCAATTGATTACAATCAATATCAATAAACATAATTATTAGCTTCCTCCGTCTGATTTGTCATCATAATCATTTGCGATTGAATTCAATAAAGTTTCAGTTTCAACCATATGTTCACCCAAAAGACAAGCAATTTCTTGGACTATAGAAATATTTTTTGAAATAACTTCCTTAGCTTTTTCTGAAATTTTCTCTCTATTTGTTTCAGTTTGAGTAACATCAGTTATGATTGCACCGACAATTTCATTTTCCTCAATTGTAAATGCATTTATATCATATAGACGATCATTAACGGCATAATGTTCCTTATGAAGATCTTTTCCTGTTTTCAAAATTGTTCTAAAGATATCCGAAAATTCCACGATTCTATCAACAGCAGCTCCAGTTAAACCATCCGGACGGGCTTTAAAAATTTCATACATTTCACCGGTAAACATTCTCATAAAGCTATCATTCGCTTCCAGAATATTCATATTGTTATCAACCATAACAATTGCAGCAGGCATACATCGAAGCATAGCAGCAGCTTTTCTCATTGCAATTTTTCTCATATAAGACACGCACATAGAAGGTTCTGCTACCCCATCTAACAATGCAACTGCAAGCTCTTTACAAGATGAATAACCGCATCCGCCACAGTTCAATTCATCATCAATTGTATGTTTTCCGATTTTTTTAAGAGTTTTAAGAATTTCTTCCATTGAATAATTTGAAGTCGTGATTTCTTTTGGAGAATAATCACATTCAACAACAAGCTGCGGCTTTTTAGGAATTTCATCTCTTACTTTAACTTTAAACATAACATCGGAAATTGAACTTATACTTGCATTATTAGAAGCTATACAAGGTCCTGTTATACATCCGGATTCACAAGCTAAAGCCTCAACAAAAACAGGAGCCGAAAGTTTTTCCGGATCTAAATTTTCCAATGCTCTATCAAATGCAGGAATTGTACAAATTTCCATCAATTGAACTTGCGGTTTTACACCAATTTTCTTAATAGTTTCATTCATTCCGCCGTTTATCGGATACAATGTTCCTTCATGAGCACTATATGGAACAAATTCAAAACAACTTTCCTTCTTAATTTGCGAAATATCACCAATTTTATCTGCAATCCATATTTTCAATTCTTCAAAAGTTATTGAAACATCTATTAAACCATCCTCTTCATCCGCCTCATTTTTCTTACCGATACAAGGTCCAATGAATGCGACTGCAATATCATCACCATATAAATTTTTCAACATTCTTGCATGAGTTTTTGCAGGAGAACCAACTGGCGTAATATATTTTGCATACTCAGGTTTGTACAATCTAACATAATCAACAATTACAGGACAAGCACTCGAAATTAACAGTCCTTTTTCCATATTATTAAGAACTTCTGCATCATGAATAGATACTTCCTGAGCTCCAATCGCGGTTTCCGAAACCTCTTTAAATCCAAGTCGTTTCAAAATTGCAATCATTTTTTGAGCGGAATTCTCGAAAACTGATCTCCAAGAAGGTGCAAGTGAAACATAAACATCCTTGCCTGAAATTAAAAGATTTTGAACTTTTTCTAAATCACTTCTTACACATTTTGCATTTGCAGGACAAATTTTTACACAAATTCCGCAAGAAATACATTTTTCAGGAATTACAGAAGCATGATCATTTTCAATTTTAATAGCTTTAACTGGACATTCCCGAACGCACTTGTAACAATCATGGCATTCGTTTGTAAGAGTGTAAACAGGATGTTGGTTATTCATTTTTTATAAACCCCTAATTTTTGATTATTTTATCATAAGACCGTCTAAAACTTCTTTTAATCTATCTTGATTAACTTCGCTATAAAGTTCATCATTTATATAAATATTTGGACCGCTTGCACATTTTTCCTGACATAATCCGCCGGTTAACTCAATATCCGCATCCAAATTATTTTCTTTTATATATTCTTCCAGAAAGTTCAAATTTTCAAAATTTCCACGAGCAAAACAAGAACTTCCCATACAAACTTTTATATTATACTTTGCCATAAATTCCTCACTATTATTACATTATTTTAGTATATTTGAAAAAATAAGGCAAGTAAATTCAATGAAACAATAAAAGCTAAAATTATCAAATCGAGAGATTCTGACCTCTAGATCGGAATGACAACACATTATTTTATTACCGAAAACCAAATTTCACATCTAACAAATCCCAAAATTAACAAATACTAAACAAATTGAAAATTACGTCTATAACAAATATTAATTATTTTGCAAAGCTTCTTATTTATGCTATACTTATACTATATTGAATAGATTGGGGAGAACTACATGTCAGAAGATAAAGCTTTAGAGGCATTACAAGAAGTAGAAAATAAACAAATTCAAGAACAGGTTGAAGCTATTGAAACTCATACTTCTGCTGAATATAGTGCAGATAATATCAGAGTTTTGGAAGGCTTGGAAGCTGTTCGTATAAGACCTGGTATGTACATTGGTTCAACATCACAAAGAGGTTTACACCACTGTATTTATGAAATCGTTGATAACTCTATCGATGAATCTTTAGCAGGTTTTTGTACAGATATACATGTTACAATTCACAAAGATAACAGCGTAACCGTTGAAGATAATGGTCGTGGTATTCCTGTTGATATTAAACCTGACAGCGGTAAATCAGCTTTGGAAATTGTTCATACCGTACTTCACGCTGGTGGTAAGTTCGGTGATGGCGGTTACAAAGTTTCCGGCGGTTTGCACGGCGTAGGTGCTTCTGTTGTTAACGCTTTGTCTGAAAAATATATCGTTGAAGTTTCTCGTCAAGGATTTGTTTGGCGCCAAGAATACATGAGAGGTGAACCTCTTGCTCCAGTAGAAAAAGGTGAAGCTACAGAAAAAACAGGTACTAAAACAACTTGGTGGCCTGATCCTGAAATCTTTACCGAAACAACTGAAATCGATTGTGACGTTATTGCTAACAGATTGAGAGAAATGGCTTTCCTTAATAAAGGTTTGAAAATTATTTTCTCTCGCCACGATTCAGAAGAAGTTGAAACTTTCCACTATGAAGGTGGTATCGGAAGTTATGTTGAATTTCTAAATAAAAATAAAACAGTTCTTCACGAAAAACCTATATATATTGATAAAGTTGTAGGACAACTACAAGTTGAAGTTGCAATGCAATACACAGAATCATACACAGAAAGTGTTTTATCATTTGCAAACAATATCAACACGCATTCAGGCGGAACTCACTTAACAGGTTTCAGAAACTCAATTACTCGTGTATTAAATGAATACGCAAGAAAAAGCAATATTTTAAAAGATTCTGAACAAAACCTTTCAGGTGAAGACGTTCGTGAAGGCTTAACAGCAATCGTTTCTGTTAAAATCCCTAACCCTGAATTCGAAGGACAAACAAAAGAAAAACTTGGTTCTCAAGAAGCTATGGGTGCCGTTCAAGATGCAGTTAGAGATAAATTGCAAGAATGGTTAGAATTCAATCCAAAAATTGCTAAAACAATTATTGAAAAAACTCTTCAAGCTCAACGTGCAAGAGAAGCTGCAAGAAAAGCAAGAGAATTAACAAGAAGAAAAACTGTTCTTGAAAATTCAACATTACCTGGTAAACTGGCTGACTGTTCAAATAGAGAACCTGATAAATGCGAAATATTCCTTGTTGAGGGTGATTCTGCGGGCGGTTCTGCTAAACAAGGCAGAAACAGAATGTTCCAAGCTATTTTGCCGTTGAGAGGTAAAATCTTAAACGTTGAAAAAGCAAGATTAGACAGAATTTACGGTAACAATGAAATTCAATCTATGGTTCAAGCTTTCGGTATAAAAATCAGTAGAAATGCTGAAGAAGTTGAACTTGATAAATTAAGATATCACAAAATCATTATCATGACAGATGCGGACGTCGATGGTGCACACATTAGAACATTGATGTTAACATTCTTCTTCCGTTACGCAAGACCTTTGATTGAAAATGGTTATGTATATATTGCACAGCCACCTCTATTCAAAGTTACTCAAGGTAAAACATCAGAATATTTATTCAATGAACACGTATTAGATAAAATGCTTAAAGAACGTGGTATCAAAAACTTGAGCTTATCAGATAAAGAAAAGAAAAATGTTAAAACAGGTGACGAATTATTAGAACTTATCAAAAATATGACTGAGTTCTATCGTTCATACAACAACCCTATTTTGAATCTGTTCCCAGCAGTATTCTTAAGAGGTCTTGTTCGTTCAGGAATCAATCTTGAAGATTTTGATAACCAATCTAAAATGAATGAAACTTGCGAATACTTAAACCACTACTTAGTTGACCACGCAAGAAATTATAATATTCAGGAAGCTGAAAACTACAAAGTTGAAGTTAAATATAATCCTGAAAATGCTAAATATTCATTCATTCTTCACCTTAACGAAGAAGAACATGTTGTATTGAATCAAAATATTATAAAGAGTTCCGAATACAAAAAATTAAAAGCATCTTATCCTGTAATCCGTGACTTCTTGATTGAAGAATGTGAAGGATTATTATTAGAAACCGATACTGAAAAATATGAAATCGATTCTTTTGAAAAATTACAAAAGATTATTGATGACAGAGGACAAAAAGGATTACAAATCCAACGATTCAAAGGTCTTGGTGAAATGATGCCTCAACAATTGTGGGAAACAACAATGG
>JAAVBM010000108.1 GCA_014803505.1 bacterium
CGGCAACTTAGAGTACTTTTTAGAACAACCAAAGTTCCTGCTACCTGAAACTAACTTTTCTTTTATCAAAAAAGAAGCTCTTTCAGCAGTCGGTGCATGTATAATTACCGACTGCGTCTTAGCCATAATTGGGGTTAATGTCAATTTACTGATATTCATGTTTATATCCTTTTGTATTATCTAGTAGCCCAAAAACTCTCTGAATTAGTATAATTCCATTTCAATAACTTTTTGGCAAATTCTAACAGTATTCAAAGCTGCTCCAATACGTAAATTATCAGCAACACACCATAATGAAATACCATTATCAAACGCTAGATTTTTTCTAATACGACCTACAAAAACCGGATTAACACCTGACGCATCTCGCGTAGTAGGATATTCAAAATTATCAGGATTATCAATAACTTCAATACCGAAAGATTCTTGCATAATTTTACGAACTTCATCAGGAGTAACTGATTTTTCAAACTCAATATCTACAGCTTCTGAGTGTCCGTTATAAACAGGAACTCTTGCTGCAGTACAAGAAATCGGTAATTCTTGAGGCAAATGCAAAATCTTTTTAGTTTCTTTTACGACTTTCATTTCTTCTTTTGTATATCCGTTATCACAGAATACATCGATTTGTGGCAACACATTGAAAGAAATAGGTTTCTTAAACGCTTCAGAAGTAAATTCCTCACCAGCTAAAGTCGCTTTAGTATTTTCTGTTAATTCATTAATAGCTTTTAAACCTGCACCGGAAACAGCTTGATATGTAGAAACTATCAATCTTTTTATTCCAAATTTTTCATGCAACGGTTTTAAAACTAACATCAATTGAGATGTTGAACAATTTGGATTTGCAATAATACCTTTATGTTTTCTTAAATCTTCATCATTAACATAAGCAATAACCAATGGAACATCTTCTTCCATTCTAAAAGCTGAAGAATTATCAATCAAAACTCCACCGCGTTTTACAATTTCAGGAGCAAATTTTTGAGAAGTTGAACCACCTGCAGATGCTAAAACAATATTTATATCATCAAAACTTTCAGGAGTAGCTTCTTCTACAGTATATTCTTTTCCTTGAAATTCGATTTTAGAACCTGCACTTTTAGCACTGGATAAAAACTTTATTGATTTAAAATCTACTTTTAACTCATCAATAATCTTTATAATCTCTCTACCAACAACACCTGTTGCACCTAAAACTGCAATATTTGCTTTTTCTTTTGACATAATTATACTTCCTCCATGGCTAATGCCTAAAATTAATATTACTACAAGAATAATATCTTGCAGTAATATTAAAGTTAAATTTAATAACTATTTACATTATATTTTCTAAACCGTAAACGAAATCTTTCTTATCAGCAACATGTTTAACAGCAAGAAGAACTCCGCCCATATAGCATTTTCTATCCATTGAATCATGACGAATTTTAAAAATTTGACCTGAAGATCCAAAGATAACTTCCTGAGAAGCTATATAACCCGGCATTCTAACCGAATGAATTTGAATATCAGAATATGAAGTTCCGCCTCTAGCACCCTGAATAGTTTCAGTTTCAGGACAATTACCAGCCTTAAAAGATTCCTTAGCTTCAGACATCATTAACGCAGTTTTAATAGCAGTACCTGATGGAGCATCTTTCTTTTGATTATGATGAAGTTCAATAATTTCAGCATTATCAAAATATTTTGCAGCCATTTGCGAAAACATCATCATCAATACTGCACCTGTAGAAAAATTTGGAGCAATCAAACATCCTGTATGATGTTTTTCTGAAAGAGTTTTCAAAAAAGCTATCTCATCATCCTTCAAACCGGTTGTACCAATAACAATATTTATTCCGTTATGTAAACAATATTTAGCATTTTCATAAATAGATGAAGGCTGCGTAAAATCAACTAAAACATCAATTTCATTGTAACGTTTAGCTTCTTCAATAGTTCTGAAAGCATCACCCTTCACATCAATTTTTGCGACAAGTTTCATAGAAGAATCAGCATCAACCGCTGCACAAACCTCTTGTCCCATTTTCCCATAAGCGCCACAAACAGCTACTTTTATCATAAGTTACTCCTTAATTTCTTACTAGTAATCTCCGATTGAAGAATCTTCATCATCTTTTAAAGCTGACAAATCATCTCTGCATTCTGCATCAAAACCTTCCGGCATCATATCATCATCAGGCCATACCGTATCACTATCATATCTTGCAGATGGTAAATTTTCTGATGCAGATAAATCGGAACTTGTTAATATAGTTTCAGATAACACACAGCCAGCCATATCACAACCTGTAAAATTACAATAAGTCATTTCTGCATAACTACAATCCGCACCGGTTAAAATACTATCAGAAAAATCACACTCAATAACTCTTGAACGTGTAAAATCAACAGATGTTAAATCTGCATTATAAAAATTCACTAATGATAAACTACAATCTGCAAAAGAACTTGAATTCAAATCTACATCAGAAAAATCTATTTCTTTCAATATCATATTTGAGAAATCTACTTCACTTAAATCAACATCATCACGATCTCTCTTCCATTCATTAAATTTATCGGGGTTTCTTTCGATCAAAGATAATAATTCTTCTTTTGTATAGTCTAACATTCTTATCTCCTTAATTAAATATATATTTATTTTTCTACTAAATTCATTTGCATTGCAACAAGCACAGCACGGGTTCTATTAGTAACATTTAATTTTTTAAAAATACTGTTTAAATGACTCTTTACTGTTACTTCACTCAAAACCAATTTTTCAGCAATTGATTTATTACTTTCTCCCTGCGTAACTAATAATAAAACATCTTTTTCCCTCTTAGTCAAGGAATTAAAATTATCTGCTTGACCAATTGTAACATTAGCCGATGAATCATTTTTTTTACCTCTTTTAACGCGACGCAAAACAGCCTCAATTCGGGCTAATAGATTCGGAAGAATAAACGGTTTTACAATATAATCATCAGCACCTATTTTTAACCCTGAAATCATTTTTTGATCTTCATTCACAGCAGTAATCATTATTACAGGTAAATCTTCAAAAGTAGGATTATTTCTAATAGCCTTCAAAGTTTCCCAACCGTTCATATTCGGCATCATTACATCTAATAAAACAAGATCAAATTGTTCGCCATTATTCAATAACGACAAGGCCTGAACGCCATCTGTAGCACAAGTTAAATCATAACCATAATAAGGTAAAACATCCTCTAAATATTTTGGATTATCATCAACCAAAAGAATTCTCGTTAAATTAGACATATATTAGACCTTATACAATTTTATATTTTAAAGCTTTTAAAGCAGCCTGCAGACGATCATCAACTTCTAACTTTTGCAAAATACTGGCAACATGAGCTTTGGTAGTATTAACACTAATAACAAGATGCTGTGCAATTTCCATATTACTATACCCTTCAGTCATAAGCTTTAAAATTTGAGCTTCTCTTGCAGTTAAATCATAATTTTTATAAGTTGTTTCAACTTCGTCAATTTTAGAATTTGAAGTTGCCTGCAAAACAATATGCGCAATACTCGGATCAAACCACGCAGCGCCATCAGCAACAGACTGTACAACTTGAACAAGACGTTGAAGATTGATTTCTTTTGAACAATAAGCATTTGCTCCGGCTTTTAAACTGTTTAATACTTCTTTTTCATCATTATGAGATGTTAGAATAATAATTTTAACATCTTTATTCATTTCATGAATTACTTTTGTGGCTTCAATTCCATTCATATTCGGCAAGCCTAAATCCATAATAACAAGATCAATTTCGTTATTTTTGAAAATTTCCAGAGCATCTTCTGCTGACGCAGCTTCATAAATTACTCCGATATAATCAACATCTTCAAAGGTTGTTTTTAACCCAAAACGAGTTAATTCGTGATCTTCGACTATCAATAGATTTTTCTTCATATACTCAATTCCTCTTTTGCCAAACTATAGTCAGGATTCAAGTCCAAACTTTTTTCGAAGTTTTTATGAGCTTCCGCTGTCAAACCTCTATTTTTCAATATAAGTCCTAAATAATAATAGTATCTATAATCATTTTCATCAATATATTTTGCAATACTTAAAAAAGACAAAGCTTTATCATAATCTTCATTACTTATTTCGATACGAGCCAAGTCTATCCAACCATCTCTGAAATCAGGGTTAATTGCAATTGCTTTTTTCAAATACGCAAGCTCTCTATCTTTTTCTAATAAAGCCATAAGGTAATAAGCTTTATAGGAACTGGAACTGACACGTAGAATTTTAGAATAAATTTCTTTCGCTTTTTTAACATTATCTACACGCTGATAAATTTGAGCCAATTTAATCTCAGCTTCATAATTTTGGGATTTTCCCAAAACTCTTTTATAATAACCTTCAGCAAGTTTATAATCATTATTTCTAAAAGCAACATCACCAAGAACAATTAAAGCTGTAGGATTTGAAGGATCAATATCTATAGACTTCAATGCATAATCCTGAGCTTTTTCAAACTCCTTCATTTCGAAATAAACTTTCGCAGTCAACGCATAAACTTCTTTATTTATATTTTTCTTGCCTGAAATTGATGCTTGCAAGACTCGCAAAGCTTTATTTAATTCATTTTCATCATAATAATAGTATGCAAGATGGTATTTTTTCCAATAATCATTTTTTGCAGTTTTATATAAAATATACTGGCCGGATGAGTGTAATTCTTTATCAAAAACAACAGTGTTAATATTCTTAGACATCAAGTCATCCATAGCTTTTAAACCATCTTTTGGTTTATTTGATTGAGCAAGAATCTCAGCCTTAAGCCTTCTGTAATTTATATTTTCAGGATTTTTAGAAATTGCGGCATCAATAGATTTTTCAGCTTGAGTTATATTACCGCATTTCATACTGCCAAATGCAGCCAAATAATTAGCATAATCAGACTCACTTAATAAAGTTGTCTGTTTTAAAAGTTCATTTGTTGCTTCTTTACTCTGATCGTTATACATGATGTTAGAATAAATTTCAGCAAGATATATTTGATCCTTATAAGTCAATTTATAATTCGGAAAATAAAAGTTTTTAACATCTTCAGTCATAAGAGAAGATATTTCACGATCTTGAATCTTTGACATAGCAAGTTCTGCAAGATTAAAAAATCCAATAGCTGCCATTTCTTTGGTTAATCTCATATAGATATAATCATTTGGCATAACACTATCAATCAGAATTTTAAAATCCTGATATGATGCACGGACATTACTTTGCATAAATTTATCCATTGCGATTGTATATTGATTCTTGATAGCATTTTTTGTCAAAGAAACTCTTTTGAGCTCAAAAGTCGGTTGATTTATAACTTCTTGATAAGTTGCAGGATTATTTTCAAGCGGATTAACCGGACTAATACCTTTTAACTCAATAGCTGAAACAGCCTGTGTACAAAAAGCGGATAACAGAAGAGATGTAATAAGTTTTTTCATAAATATTACTCCTCTCCACCTTCTTCATTTGTACACAAATAATAAGTATTAAATAAATCCACAATGTGTTGATTTTCTTCCGATAAAGATTCCGAAGTCACATATCTGTGAATCGCAAACAAATCATAATGCTTAAGAATTTCTTCATCTTTTGGATCTATTTTGCCTTTAGATTCAGACTGAAAAACCTTAACTATTTTATTTGTAGGAATAGATAAGAATGTATCAACAAGATTCTTATCAAAATGAGAGCCTGCACCTTTCATAAGAATATCCAAAACATTAGCAATAGGCATTTTATCACGATAGTGACGTTTTGAAGTTATTGCATCAAAAACATCTGCAACAGCGAGAATTCTACCGCCAAGTGTGATTTCTTCACCTTTAAGGTGTCTATAATATCCTGAACCATCCCATTTTTCGTGATGAGAACAAGCCATTTCCGTAATGATTCTAAAATCGGATGACATATAAATCTTGTTCAATATATTATGAGTAATTCTAACGTGCTCTTGAATATGTTTGTATTCTTCATCTGTTAGTTTTCCATCTTTTTGTAAAACAGAATCTCTGATACCGATTTTACCGATATCATGAAGAATTGCAGCTTTTTCTAATAAACTTTTATCTTTCGCATCCATTCCTATCGCATCAGCCAATAGAGACGAATACATACGAACACGTGTAGAATGACCAGCTGTAATTTTATCTCGAGCATCAATAGAAGTTGCTAACGTATTGATAAAACTTTCAAATAGCAATTTTTGTTCATGATAAAGCTGTAACTGTTGATCAAACAATTGAGCATTTTCTAAAGCAATACTGGCACTACCTCCAATTGCGATTAACAAATCCTCATCATTCTTAGTAAACACACCATCAACTTTATTAAGAACCTGAAAAGCACCGATTATTTCACGATTATTATTTGTAATAGGCATACATAGAATTGTTTTAGTTCTATAACCTGTTTTGGTATCAACTTCAGGATTAAAACGCGGATCATTATAGGCATCAACAATATTTAAAGATTCACCGGTTTGAACAACATATCCGGCAAGCCCTTTATCAGCAGGAAATCTAATCTCTTGACTTGCATCCATACCTAATGCGACCTTTGACCACAACTCATTGGAATCCTTATCCCATAAAAATACTGTACATCTATCAGCTTGAATAGCATTTTTTGTTTCTTCTGCTATTACTGTCAAAAGTTCATCAATATCAGTCAATGCGGTAATAGAACGACTGATTTTCACAAGTGAAACCAATGGATCACTTTTTGTCGGCAAAGAATAGTCCATACCGTTTTGTAATTGTCTTATTCTTGTATTTATAGTGTCAGAAAGCAAATATTTATCTTCTTCTACAGAAAGCTTTAAGGCATTGTTATAATGAATTATAGCCAAATCTTTATTATTTTCCGAAAAGTTTATATTACCCAGAACTAATTCATTTATCAAATGAGCTGTAACACTACCGGCTCTATCAGCCATGTAAGTACCATCTTGCAACAATGCTATACAAATCTCATAATCGGTTTTACTCTCAGAATAATTTAAAAATGAGATTAAACTTAAACATATAGAAATTCCTTCTGTAAAATTCTTCTCACTAAAAATGGAATATGCTTGTTCTACAACTTTACGAGCATCAACATAATTCTTTTCATCAACAAAATTTAACCCTTCTCGAATTAAATTTTCAGCCTCTTCTGTTTTTATTTTAATTTCTATCATAAATCATTCTAACCTTCTCATATATTGTACACTATTTTTACGAATATTACAAAGTTTTTTACATTTAAATCCCCGAAAATAGTGTACTTGTATGATGAAAAAAGTTCCATTAACCTGTAAATTAGAATTGTAGAACTAGAGAGGTATTAATAATGGCTGATACACTAAAAACATTAAAATGTCCTGCTTGTGGAAAAGATATGGAAAAAGTATTCATTCCTTCAGAAGGCATAAACCTTGACATCTGTACTGATGGCTGCGGTGGGATTTATTTTGATAATAGAGAATTTGAAAATTTCGATGAAAAAAACGAAGATATCTCAAGAATACTGGAAAAAATTGAAGGTAAAGAGTTTATCAAAGTTGATGAAAAGCAAAATAGAGTTTGCCCAAACTGCGGAGCAAATATGGTTAAAAATTGTTCTAGTGTAAAACAAACTATTCAAATAGATGAATGTTATTCCTGCGGTGGAAAATTCTTAGATAAAGACGAATTAGTGAAAATCAGAGAAGAATATGACACTGCAGAAGAAAGAGATGAAGACATTCTAAGATTTGTATACAAACAAGTAGGCCACGATCTAGCAGAACTTGAAAAAAGACATTCTGAAATCGTTCCACACAGAACTATTGTTAGAAAACTATTCTACAAAATTACAGGTCTATAAGATTTCAAAAACACTTGCTAATTCGTTATAATAACCGAATTGCAAAAGTTCGTAAAACCGTTTACAAGTATGAGGGGCTATTATTTGAACCGTTTCAGGGTCAATATATAGCCCCTCTACTAGTCTTGCAAACAATTCCGCAGGTTTATTATAATATTTTTGCAATTTATTTATCTTAGCAGAAACCCTTGCCTGTTTCTTTTGATAAGATTTCAAACGAATATAAGCAGCAAACTCCGGTGGCATATCGGTAAAATCTTTTTCTATATTATCAATAGATAATATTTCCTCTCTTTTGAATAAAAAACCGGAAATCAATTTAACCCTGTCATACTTCAATAAATATTTTGCCTTTGATTTTTTTATATACTTATCAAATTCCTTAAATTTTTTTGATCTTAAAAATTTAGGATATTTCTTTTTGATAATAGATTCACATTCAAGGATTTTACACTTAATAACTTGTTTATGCTGATTTAATTTTTCGCATTTTGAATTTGGATCAACAAAATTAGTCACAGCCCAAAGTTCTTTCATATAAGCTTTTGCATTTTCATCATCAAAAATAATTTCTAAAGATCCACCAGACTTTTCCATAAAAGGTTCTAGTTGCGAATGGATATAATGAGTAAATTCGTGAAGCAAAGTAGGAATAAGCCTTTCTGATGAAATATTTTTCGAAATATCAATCCGTTTTTTCATATAAAAACCTTGATGTCCACGCGCCTTAGTGGAGGTATGAACCTCTAGTCCAATACTTCGAAAATATTTAATCAGAGTTTTTGCATCCATAATTATTCAAAAATTATCTTAAACTTTCAGGAACAGCCATAGGAATTGGAGCTGTACTTGGTTTTGAAGGAACCGGAGCGGCAGGAGTTTTTGGCTTTTCGGCATCCTTATTTTCAGCAGGAACAGGTTCAGAAACAGATTCTGCAGGAACAGCACTATCTTCCTGAACTTGTTTTCCATCATTTTCAGGGTTTTCATCATCACCAATAATTTTTGCTTCATTTCCACTATAATTAGCCAACTCAACTGGAGGATAATCAAAATCCTTATCTCCCATATCTCTTGTTGCAACAATCATAACATCATGCCAAATTTTGGCAGGAACAGTACCACCTGTAAGTCCGCCCATCTTTCTATTATCGTCATTACCAACCCAAACACCAGTTACAATATCTGGAGTGTAACCTACAAAATAAGCATCTTTATAATCATCAGTTGTACCAGTTTTTCCTGCAGCAGGCTTACCAATATCAGCAGCACGACCTGTGCCTGATTTAATAACAGTTTTCATCATTGCAGTCATTTCAGCCGCAGTTTTCAAACTTAATTGATGTGAAGATTTAGTTTTAGGAGCTCTATACAAAACGCGTCCCAACGGATCTTCAATTCTTTCAATTGCATAAGGTTGAACAACATAGCCACCATTGGCAAATGCGCCATATGCTCGAACAAACTCAAACAATTTTACACCATTTGAGCCCAATGAAATTGTATAATCATATTCTAAAGGAGTAGTTATACCCAAAACTCTGGCAATCTGTATAACTGAACGAATACCAACTTCTTGAATCATTCTAGCTGCACAAACATTCGAAGACACCATAAGAGCTTTATATACAGGAATTCTGCCTCTATATTTATGTCCATAGTTATGAGGTGACCATTTTGCAATAGTTAACGGACTATCATCAACTATATCATTAGGAGAAATACCTTTCTCCATAGCAGCAGCATATACAAAAGGTTTAAATGAAGATCCAGGAGGTCTTATAGCTTGAGTAACCCTGTCATATTGGCTTTCTCCATAATTTTTACCACCTGCATATACCAAGATTCTACCATCAATAGGACTAAATGAGAAAACAGCAGCTTGCTGAGATTTACCATTCAATCCCCAAGCTTTCATGTTTTTCAAAATTGCTTCATTTGCAGCTACTTGAGCTTTTGAATCCAAAGTTGTAACAACTTTATAACCACCATGAATGATATCAGTTTCAGTAAAGCCAAGTTTTTCAAGTTCTCTCAAAACATAGTCACTAAAATATGGAGCTTTATTTGTTGTATAAATTTGTGGAACAGAACTCAAACAAATTTCAGCCTCAACAGCTTTGTCATATTCTTCTCGGGTAATATATTTCATTGTCAGCATTCTTTTCAGAACCTGATTACGTCTTTGTTTTGCAAGCTCAATATTATTATAAGGACTATAAACAGATGGCGCCTGAGGAAGTCCTGCAATCAATGCTAATTCAGGTAAAGTAAGTTGATTTAGCTTTTTATTAAAATATATTTGTGCAGCTGCAGAAACACCATACGCACCGGAACCTAAATAAACATTATTTAAATACATTTCTAAAATCTGATCTTTAGAAATAGTTTTTTCTATACGTGCAGAAACTTCAAGTTCTTTAATCTTTCTTGTAATAGTTCTTTCATTAGACAAGAAGAGAATTCTTGCTAACTGTTGAGTAAGAGTACTTGCACCTTGGACTGCGCGACGAGCAATCACATTTTGAATAGACGATCTAAGAATACCAAAGATATCGTATCCTCTATGATGGTAGAAATTTTTATCTTCTGTTGCAATAAGAGCTTTTTTCAATTCATCTGGAACATCTTTTAATTCAACTTTATTATAAGTATAAGCAGTGAAAGTTTTAATAACTTCACCATCTTCAGAATAGAATTTTGTAACAATATTAGGTTTAAAGTCTTCTAAATTTTCTATAGGAGGAAGTGAAGACAAATATAAATTAAGAGCAACAAAACCTGCAAGCATTAGAGCTACAGAAATAATAACAAACATTTTCAAATTATAAAAGAATCCATTAGGTTTCTTTCTACTTCTGGCGATATTTTCTCTAGCAATATCTTTAGCAGCTCTTTGTTTTTTATATCTTTCATATGAACTTGACATGACACTCTCCCTATATAGCGATTATATTATACCACTTAAATAAATATATCAAGTTATTACATAAATAATATTATTTGCACCAGCAAATCCAAGGAAGGTTTGGAAACGTAGTTTCTGATAACTCGTATCATTTGGTCTGCATTTTTCTTTTTCTCTTTTACTCGCAATAAAATGTCATGCTGAACTTGATTCAGCATCTATTAGTTTTATTGACATTGATAGATTCCGGAGCAAGTCCGGAATGACTAATTATTTGGGTTCAGCCCCAGAATTCCCTTTTAAATATCGATTAGATATTTACCCCTAATATTATTTATGTAAAAATCTTTACAAAGCCTTTTAATAAAAATATGTTCAAGTTATACTTATACGGTTGACAAGAATGGAGATGAAAAATGTACAATGTAGCAATAATTGGTGCAGGCCCAGCTGGTATATTCGCAGCTCTGGAAATAATGAAATTAAAACCTGAATGGAAAGTAGTTTTAATTGAAAAAGGACAACGTATAGAAAGAAGAAAATGTCCAATTCGTGAAGGTTCACCTAAATGCGTAAACTGCAAAAGATGCGGTCTTCTATGCGGTTGGGGCGGAGCAGGAGCTTTCTCTGACGGGAAACTTACATTAACTCCTGATGTTGGAGGTCACCTGGTTGACTATATGACAAGAAAACAAGCTGAAGATCTGATCAAATACGCTGATGACTTATACCTTGACTATGGTGCAACTGAAGAAGTATTTGGTACTGATATGAAAGTGTTTGAAGAAATCGAACACCAAGCAGTATTGGCAGAACTTAAACTTGTACACTCTCCTGTCAGACACTTAGGTACAGAAAGAAGTTTAGACGTATTAAAGAATATGCAGGATTACCTTGATGAAAGAATTACAATCCTAAACAACGTTTCAGCTAAATCTTTAATCGTAGAATGCGAACAAGTTAAAGGTATTGAACTTGATAACGGAGATATAATCTCTGCAGAATACACAATTATTGCTCCTGGTAGAGAAGGTGCAGATTGGTTAACTCAAGAATTCGCAAAACATAAAATCGGTATGGTAAACAACGCCGTTGACGTAGGTGTGCGTGTAGAACTTCCAGCTCCTGTTTTTGAACCATTAACTTCTAAATTATATGAATCAAAATTAATCTATCATTCTCCAACTTTTGGCGACGAAGTTAGAACATTCTGTATGAATCCAAATGGAGAAGTAGTTCAAGAAAATTACAGCGGAATCGCAACTGTTAACGGACACAGCTATGCTAATTACAAAACTCCTAACACTAACTTTGCCTTGCTTGTAAGTGAAAAATTCACAGAACCGTTCAAAGAACCAATCCAATATGGTCAACATATTGCAAGACTTGCTAATATGCTTGGCGGCGGGATTTTGGTTCAAAGATTTGGAGATTTGTTGGAAGGAAGACGTTCTACTCCAGAAAGAATTAAGTCAAGCATCATAACTCCAACTCTATCTTGTGCAACCCCTGGAGACTTAAGCCTTGTTATTCCTTACAGACAAATGACAAGTATCATTGAAATGATTCAAGCTCTTGATAAAATTGCTCCTGGAACAGCGTCAAGATACACATTGTTATATGGTATCGAAGTTAAATTCTACTCAGCAAGAGTTAAATTAACAAATGAACTAGAAACAGAAGGAGTTAAAAACTTATTCACTATCGGTGATGGTGCTGGTGTAACAAGAGGTTTACTACAAGCTTCAGCTTCCGGTGTTTACGTTGCCAGAACAATTTGTGAACGTTAATAAACAAAATATAACAATACTAAAAAAGAGGCTTAAAGCCTCTTTTTTAGTATTTAAAAATTATAAAGATAAAGGTTCACGTTCTCTAACCTTCGATAAAATAAAATCTGTTACATCATTTTCAATATGGCATCCAAAATGATTATTAATTTCTCGAATAAAATAACACGGACTGGTTACATTAACTTCGATAATTTTACCATCAATAACATCCAAACCTGCCATAAAAATTCCCATAGAATTAAGCTTTTGAGCTACAGTCTTAAACATTTCTTTTTCAGAATCTGACAAGACAGCTTTTTTAATATTAGAATCCTTATGTTCGCAGAATTTAAAGTCATCATTACTAGGAACTTTTTGAATACAGTATGGTAAAACATCTTCACCAAGTATAAGAACGCGCTTATCTCCGTAAACTGCTTTCGGAATGTATTTTTGAACCATAATCAATTGTTTTCCGTTATTCGTCATAGAATTTATAATAACAGCAGTGTTTTTATCTCCGTGCTTAAGATACATAACTCCGCCGCCAAAACATAGATTCAATGGTTTTAAAATTATTTCTTCATTTTTTTCTAAGAATTCAATAATATCTTCTTTTGATGAAGTAACAATATTTTCAGGCATCAAATCATTAAACAATACGGCATGAAGTTTTTCATTAAAATTACGAACTTGTGCCGTATCGTTCATGATAAAAGTCTTATTCCTGTCAACAAAATCGAAAATATAAGTCGCATTTATATAATCAAGATCAACAGGAGGATCAGGTCTAAACATTACAAGGTCAAAATCTTCAATGGCATATTCAGTCAAACTGTCTTTGTCATAGAATATATTTTCATCTTTAATATAAGACCTGTAACAAGATGCGAAAGCTTTTGCTGATTTGAGCTTCAACATATCGATTGTAGTAATGGCAACTTCACAGTTTCTTTGCAATAAGCTTTTAATTAACCAAAAATTAGTTACCAGATCATTAAATTCGAAATACTTTAACTCAATACGATCAATAACAAATAAAACTTTCATAACACCTCTTTACTTTAAACTATTATTGTTTAATTTCAGCAGGATTTAGAATTTGACAAGCAGTATTGCCGTAAGCAATAAGTTTTGCAAATCTTTCCAAATCAGCTTGAATTTCAGGATAAGTTCCGTAATGCATAGGAATTACAGTTCTTACACCTAACCATTTAGCAGCCATAGCTGCATGTTCAACATCCATTGTATAATTACCACCAATAGGTAAAAGTGCAATTTGTGGAGCATACAATTCTTTAATAGTCTTCATTTCGCCTGTTAAACAAGTATCTCCGGCATGATAGATTCTTACGCCGTCAACATCAAATAAAATACTTGCAGCATTGCCACCGTATCTTCCATCAGGTAATGAACTTGAATGGAAAGCAGGTAAAAATACAGCTCTACCCCAAGAATAGTTAATCCAAGCGCCAAGACCAACAGGTTTAGTTTTTGCCCCTTGTTCTTTACAATATTCAGCAAGCTCAGGAATTGCAGTAATTTCAACATCTTTTTCTTTCGCAATTTCAATTGCCTCACCTAAATGATCACCATGAGCATGTGTAACCAAAATATCAGTTATAGGTCTTTCATGCCAGTCATATTTTTCATTAACAGACACTAACGGATCAATTAAAACCGCTTTATCATCATGTGTAATTTCAAATGCACTGTGTCCAATATACTTTAAATCTACCATAATAAACTTACCTCTCTCCTTTCACATACCTTTACAACTATTTTAATTTATCACGTTTCAGTATAAAATACAAATATGAAACAATACATTACATATATGAACAAGTGCATAGAATTAGCCAAACAGGCTTATGGGCAAACATCCCCAAATCCATTAGTCGGTTGTGTAATATTAAATAATTCTGGAGAAATAATCTCTACAGGCTATCACAAGAAATATGGTGAAAATCACGCAGAACGTGATGCTTTATTAAAACTGGATAATGCAAAAAATTGTACCCTAGTTGTAAATTTAGAACCTTGTTCACATTTTGGAAAAACTCCACCTTGCACAGACTTAATAATAGAAAAAGGAATTAAAACAGTCGTATATGGAATGCAAGATCCAAACCCTATCGTTGGCGGAAATGGGCTTAAAAAACTTAAAGATGCAGGAATAAACGTAATTGGTCCTGTATTGGAAAATGAATGCAAAAAACTAAACGAAACATTTATAAAAAATCATACAAAAAAACAAACTTTTATAGCAATCAAAACCGCAACAACTATAGACGGAAAAATCGCAGCCTACACAGGAGATTCAAAATGGATAACTTCTGAGAAAGCAAGAAATGAAGTCCGAAATATTCGAAAAATATATGACGCTATCCTAACTTCATCCGCAACAGTTCTAGCAGACAATCCAACAATGGAACATAAAAGAAAAATAATTTTGGATAGAACCTTAAAAACAGATACTAAAGCAACAATATATAATCAAGGAGAAATTTACATTTTTCACGATGAAAATATTAACGCTCCAGAAACAACAAATAATAATATCAATTACATAAAAACGCCTGTAATAAATAACAAGTTAGATATAAAATTTATACTTAATAAACTTTTTGAACTAAAAATTATGAGCGTAATTGTAGAAGCAGGCGGAGAAATTAATGAAAGTATTCTTCCGTTTGCTGATAAAATTTACCATTTCATAGCACCAAAAATCCTTGGTGACAATTCTGGAAAATCCTGCTTTTATGGTGCAACAAAAGATAAAATATCCGATTGTACAAACTTAAAATTTGAAGATTTTCAAGTTTTTGAACCGGATATTCTAATTACCTATTCTGCACTATAAATTTTCAATAATTTTTGCAGTAAAATCTGTTGTAGATAAGTTTCCACCTAAATCCTGAGTTTTGAAACCTTCAGCCAAAGTTTTAAATAAAGCTTTTTCTATTTTTTCAGCATAAGCAACTTCACCAATATATTTCAGCATCTCAATAGCAGACATTAAAAGGGCCGTCGGATTAGCTTTATTTTGTCCTTTTATATCAGGCGCTGAGCCATGAACCGGTTCAAAAACAGCACAATCAAGCCCGATATTTGCCCCTTGAGCCACTCCGAGCCCACCAATCAAACCTGCCGTCAAATCTGAAACAATATCTCCGTATAAATTCGGCAATACAAGAACATCAAATCTGGTTGGATCTTGAACTAATTGCATACAAAGATTATCAACAAGAATTTCACGAGCGTTAATCTGAGAATACTCTTTCGCAACTTCTCTAAATACTTCTAAAAATAACCCATCTGAAAGCTTCATTATATTAGCCTTTGTAACAACACAAACTTCATGCCTGTTATTCTTAATTGCATAGTCAAAAGCAAAACGACAAATTCTCTCAGAAGCCTTACGAGTAATAATTTTTATACTATGAGCCGTATCATTATCAATTTGTTCTTCAACTCCGGCATAAAGATCCTCAGTGTTTTCTCGAACAACAACCAAATCTACATTTTTAAATCTTGTTTCCACACCGGGCAAATTTTTACAAGGTCGCAAATTTGCATATAAATCGAGGTCTTTTCTAAGTTGCACATTAACAGAACGAAAACCTTTACCAATAGGCGTAGTAACAGGAGCTTTTAACGCAATTTTATTTTTCTTTATTGATTCCAAAACTCTATCAGGAAGAGGTACGCCCTCATTATCAATAACATCAGCGCCTGCAGTTTGAATATCCCAATCAATTTTCAAACCACTAGCTTCAATTATTTTCACGACACTATCAGAAATTTCAGGTCCAATACCATCACCGTTAATTAACGTTATTGTTCTCATAATAAAAACCTCCATTTAATAGTTTAATTATACTATAAAGTGGAGGGAAAAATTGTAGGGGAAAAATATATTTATAAATAATATCTATGAGAATGCTTTGAATGATCTTTCAATATTTTTATTCATCGCTGACTGCACTGATTCGTACTCAGTTTGCAATGCTGTATGTTCAGTATCGAGCATTTTAATTTTATTTTGATACTTTTCATCTTTTGCATTAATTTCTTCTGTTTTTCTTGTATATTCAGCTTCTGCTCTTGCAATAGCTTGATCATCATCTTTTCTTGTAATGTCATTGCAAGCAGAGAATATTTTCGGAGTCCAGCTGATACCTTTCAAATTTACAATTGTTGGAGTTGTAGGATCAGTAATAATATTTGGAACTTCTTTATTAGAGGCTACTTCAATAGTAATAGCACCTTGAGTTAAAGCATCTTGAATCCAAGTTGTACTGTTCATTAATTTAGAATCTAGAACATTATAATTAGCTCCATTTCTGCCATCCAAACTTTTAACACTGGATTCACCATTTAATCTGTACCACAAATTAGTATACCATTGAGCTTTAGAAGCATCATCATAAACATATAAATCCTCAATATGTGGTCCAAAATCTTCAGCTTCGGCATTAAATTCGGCTAGGATATTATCATATTTTGCTTTGTTTAGATATTCATCTGTATAACTACCATCTTCATTATAAGAAGCTTTATCACTTAGCCAGTTATCATATGTTACACAAGAAACATATGATAATTTAGCAGCTGCCAAATTTCTACTTGCTTCATTTAACTGATCTTTAACATCAAGTCCATTATCTTGTTTTGACTTCAATTCATCATACTTAGCAAGAGCATTCATAAATACATCATCAGCATATGAACGTTCGATTTCCCAAGCTCTATCTGATGTAATATCTTCATAAGATACATCATTACCTTCGTCATCCTTACCGGTAACTTTATATGTTGCTTTTTTCGCATCTTCAATAGCTGCATCCCAGTCATTTTTATAACCGACATATTCTGGACTTTGAAGTAATTCGTAATTGTCTTTTAAAGTTGAAGATTTCCACTGTTTAGTCAATCCATAAGATTCTAAGAACTGATCTAAATTATCAGCTGCTTCAAATTTACTAATATCGTCATGAGGAAGTAAAACCTGACCTGTTACATTAACCAAACTATATTGATTTTTCAAATCAGTATATTGGTACAATGAACCTGCTGTCAATCTTGCAGAAGTAGCTTCACCTTTCGCATCATAAGTCGTATACATCAATTGAGTAGTATTTAATGCCTTAATATATTCAGAACTTGCTTCTTGAGATTGTGTAGCAAGCCTCATTTTCGCATTAGAAATCTGTTGAGATTCATACTCATTAGATGTTAACCTAGCGGTTATTGATAATAATCGACCCTGTGATGAAGACATTCCCATTTTGAAAATATTCCTTTCATAACTTTATTACTCTACTTATCGGCATAGATAAGCATTTACTTTAATAATCCAAGGAATATATGAAGAAATGTAACAAAAAATATATAAACTGAATATAAAAAGTCAATATTTTTTTAATGGAAGTTTTTATATAGATGTAAGAGATAAATAAAGAAAAAGAAATAACAAAGTTTAAATAAGATTTTTTAGAAACGAGAGGATTTAACTATGGCTACAATGCTATTATTTTCTGATGCTGTAACATCTGCATATAAAGATACTTCAAAAGCAATAAAAGAAGTGGATTTGAGTGATAAAAAAGTAGTAAAGAAAACATTATCACAAATAATGAAACAATCATTCTTCCACGGAGCAAACAGATTTGGAACAAACTTTATCGCATAGAAAAGATCTCGTTGGAAATTAGGAAACAAAAGGAAAGAAAACAAATTAAGGAATTAGGATATAAAAAGACCCGTTAATCGGGTCATTTTTTTGCTCACAAAAAGCAAATTTTCACTCCAAGAATACTTTATATAAATATGGTAAGTGTAAATCAATTTAAATTTAATCCCAGAATGGGACTTCTCACTCTTGAGAACAATTCAAATAAAATTTTAGCAAAAGCAAACATTATTGAAACTCCTGACAGAGTTTGCCTTTGCCACTTGAAATCCTATGAGAAAAACAAAGGATATGGCAGTCAAATAATTGAATACTTAAAAGAAAAATTTGCCGGCAAAACAATTAGCCTCAATGCAAGCTGGATTGAGGATAAACCTCCGCATAAATTTTATATCGACAAAGGATTTGTACCTAAAGATAAAAACGTTTTCGAAAAACTTCAAATCTGGATTAAAAATGGTGCAAAGCTTGAAGAATTCCCGTTTCCTCGTTGTGATTCCAGTTGCCCTATGACATTTAATACCTAAGAAAATTAATGTTTATTATTCAATTGAAACAATTTAACAATTTCTTTTTCAAAAAAACGTTATATAAATATAGATAGGCAATATTCAAAATTATGGGAAAAATTAACTCAGGAATAAATCTAACGAAAAAGGTATTTATAAGAACATGCGAAAATAATTCACTATGTTCAAAACAGCTTAAAAACATTAACGCTTCAGAACTCGGATATTGTTTACCAAACGGTAATATTAACTTCCAAACAGAAGAAGCGGCTTTAAAATATATCAAAAATCGATTGCTTGCCTCTTTAAATGGGGAACAACAATTTGAACGTTGTATTGCCAAAAGAGATACAAGAATATTATCAGAAACAAACGGTAGTAAAAATCATTGTGATTTACCTTTTAATGGTGAAGAATTTTTAGAAAGGATTTCTGATAAAGCTGTTCGAGATGTGGAAATTTGGCATTCACATCCTGATGAATATGGGATAGCGAAGGCTCCCCCTTTATCACCTCCTGAAGGTGGCGACTTAGCAACTTTTAATGAATTACATTTAAAGAAAATAGTTGCAATGAATAGCAAAGGTGAAATTAATAGTATGGAAGTATTGCCCAGTTATTCAAGTGAGATGTTTAATGAATTTAGAAACAAATTTGATGATTTTGTAGGGGCAAGAGTAATTAAACTATTACCTGAAAAGCTCCAACACCGAATTGAACAAATAACAAAAATTCTGATGGAAAATAAAGGTACTTCAATACCTCAAGAATTAAAGAATGAACTTAAATATATAGAACAATTACAAATAAAATCACAGAGCAAAGGTGAGTTTGCTCAAATAATGCATGATTATTATAAAACTGCTGATCAATATGGAATGAGATATTATACAAATTTTTCCAATCTTGCATAATTCATTACACGGAAAATTTTGCATAAAAAAGAAACCCAACAAGCGGATTTCTTCTTAAAATGGCGGGAACACCAAGTAGGTACTTCATTACATTGGCTCATTCTTCGCCTAGAACTGAAGCAACGAGGGTCTCACCTACAGGTCTTCGACCTGTGAGTTCTCGCCTCATTATCCCTCTACTTTTAAACAAAAAAAGAAGTCCAACAAGCGGACTTCTTTTTAAATGGCGGGAACGACGAGGCTCGAACTCGCGACCTCATGCGTGACAGGCATGCGCTCTAACCAAACTGAGCTACGCTCCCATTTCCTTGGTTATGTTTTTATTATACTTGCTAATTTTTTTTTTGCAAGAGCTTTTTTTATTTTTTTTATTAAATTTATAAAAATTTTCTTTTTTAATGAAATTTCTAGTATTTATTTTAACTAATTACAGCAAATAAAAAGCCTTAGTATATAACTAAGGCTTATAAAATGAATTGTAAAAAATATTTTTAATCTTTATACAAAGGTGCTAACTTTTTAGACTGTTGAGGAATCACACCTTCTTCTATTGAAACATATACTCTGTAATCAATATCCGCAAAACAGTTATCAATATTTTCGATTTCAAATAATTCTGCTTCATTAACATTACCATTTTCAATCATATCTGCAATAAGTTCAAATCTTTCAACATGTTCTCTAAATCTATCAGTTGCATAATCTTTAGCCTGCCATGTTGTAATCAAGAACGGCCAATCTGAACTTTGTAATAACAAATTTTCTCTTGCCAATTGATTTAAAGCTCTATGCAATAATTTATCTTCAGGAATATCTTGATATTTGTCGGCAATTCTTGTAATGCGTTTTTCACAAGAATGAATAATTGGCCACATCCATTCTGTTAAATGGTTATTCCATACATAGAAATGACCACCTTGTCCCCAAGAAGATTCAGGAATTTGAATAGCTTCTGTTGGAGGATGAGCATGTAAATATTCACCAGCTGTCATTCTTTCAACTTGTGGAATATAATTGTGGAATTTTTTAATTACTTGTTTAATAAATTCAACACCTTCAAACCACCAGTGCCCAAACAGCTCAGTATCAAAAGATACCATAATTAAACCTTCTTTACCGTTATGAGAATTTTTATAATCATTCAATAAATGATAAAGCATATTAGTATAGTGATCAGAATTTTCATTAATTTTATTTAACGCAAGAACCGGATCATAAAGCATTTTATCACCCAAATCAGTTTTTGAAGAAGTTATTCTCCAATAATTCATACCTGATTTATCGTCTTTTTTATGGAATTCTCTAAATACACCATCACCAGGATAGCCATCAGCTGCTGACCAAACTTGATAACCAGCTCTGTCGTTTCTGCCCATAACAGCAACTTGAGCATCCGGCAACCAATATGCTGAATAAGTATCATATCCGGTTGGCTCTCTTTCTGGAAGCGGAATATATTCAATATTTCCATAAATACCAACAACTCTGCGAGTACCAATTGAATTTCCGCCTTCGATTACATGAGATTCCGTAAAGAAATATTCAATATCATTATTTTGAAGAGTTACTTCTACTGCAGGTCTCCAATGTTTTTGCCCATCTTTACCTACATATTCATAACCTTGTCGGTATGCACATTCTGGAAGCCAACATCCCATTGCTTTTTTACCAAAGAATTTTTTTGTTGTATCTGAACCTACTTTAAATTGAGCATTCAAATTATTATCGGTTGCAAGCAAAGGTGAAAAACCATGAGTCGCCCCAGAAGTAGTAATTTCAATACAACCTAAGTCCTGATACTTTCTAAAGGCAGCAATCAAATCCATTCCATATTTATTTATGAAAGAATCTTTAATACTGTTAAACCAATCAAAGTAATATTTAGCAAGGTATTTTAAATGTTGCGAATGAGGAACCTCAGGATCAGGATATCTGTCTAAATCTTTAGATACACTCTTGATACGAGAATCTAAATACTCAACAAAACCTTGTTTCAAGTGTTCATCACTCAATTGTTCAGCTAAAATCGGAGTAATGCCGACAGTTAACTTTGCTTTAATACCTTCATCATACAATTCAGAAATCGCATTGAGAAGCGGAACATATGTTTCTGCCATACATTCATAAAGGTTTTCTTCTCCAAACGGCCACATCCCTGCTTTTCTATAATATGGCAGGTGACTGTGTAACATAAAAACGAATTGACCTACTGACATTATTTCCTCCAATCTACTGAACTATACTAAATATAATCCATTTATGTATAAATTATATATACCACAAATGGTTAAAAAATATAATCCTTTTTAACTAGTTCTTATGAATAATTTTACAAATATTAACAGGGGAATGTACTACTAAAACTACATTATACTTTTAATATAGGCATCTATTGACGAAAGTTTAATTTTATCATTTTTTAAAAGTTCTAAATTCCCAAGAATCTCTCTTTGATAATCATCACAACTATAGTCATCCTTAAAGCGAAATAAATCCGACAAGTTGACATGTAATGCTTCTGATATCTTAACAAGATTATCAGGTGATGGGAAAAATCGTCCTCGCTCTATAGAACTAATACTATTTATTTCAAGGTCAATAATTTCAGCCAATTTTTCTTGAGTAATACCATTAAGCTTACGATATTTTTGAATATTTTTACCCAGATTCACTTTAAGATTCATAATTTCCTCATAAAAATAATTTTATCTAGTTATTAGCATTTAAATAACAAACTATTACATATATATTTCTATTGAAATTACAAGTTACACATGTATAATATATATGTGCAACTTGTAAAATCGGCACAAAACTAATTTTTACACATAGATTTTAAGGAAAGAATTATGAACGAAAAAATTGCAGTCTCAGTAATTGTACCAGTATACAATGTCGAAAAATATTTAAAAAGATGCCTAAATAGCCTTATCAATCAAACATTAAAGAATATTGAAATTATCTGCATTAATGATGGCTCAACAGATAAATCAGCGAAAATTCTAAATGAGTATTCTTCAGACAAAAGAATCAAAATTATAAACCAACAAAATTCTGGACCATCAATATCAAGAAACAAAGGAATTAATATTGCAAAAGGTGAATACATAGGATTTATTGATTCTGATGATTGGGTAGACTTAGATTTTTATGAAAAATTATACAAATCAGCAACAAAACATAATACAGACATAGCTACAGCAGGTATTATAAGATTACATAAACTACACAAAAAATATCACTTAAAAATTACAAAAGAAGAAATTTCAAATAATACAAATGAAAAATTTCTACTTTGCGACTGCCCTGAAAAATCCTACGTTTGGAACAAAATATATAAAACAGAGTGGCTCAAATCAAATAACCTAAAATTCGAAGAAGGAATAATATATGAAGATGTAATTTTTACTCCAGAAGTACTTTTCTACTCAGATAAGATAGTTACAGTTCCAAATACATATTACTACTATTGGCGCAGAAAAAATTCATTGATAACCCAAAGACATAAAAAAGCTCAAATAGATTCTGTTTACGCTCATAATAAAGCAAAAGAATTTATAAATAACCATAACATTGATATTTCCCAACAGGAGGTAAAAACTACCAGAACAAAAATATTTGGCATAACATTATTCAAAATTAAAACTCGAAACAAAAAGAAAGAATATATTATATTTAATGTATTAAAATTCGGAAAATTCTAAACATATAAAAAGAGTTCGAAACATTTCGAACTCTTTTTAATATCAATACCAATATTAAATTGCGACTGATTGCGATTTTAACTCAACTTCAACCGGTAAATCTTTAACTGTATGAGCATTCAAATTTCTAGCTTGCTCTATTTTTACAGCAGGTACAAGATTTTGTTTTGGAGTATTAGCCAAGACATTAGCATTCCCTTGAATCTGTTGAGATTGAGCAGATGCATCTACTGCCGCCGTAGCCTTTGCTGCAACCATTGCAGGATCCGGATTAGCTTTAAAATGTCTATAATCAGCCATGATTCTAGCTACAAATCTTTTAGTTTCACCAAATGGAGGAACTGCCTGATATTTTTTAACATTACCAGGCCCTGCATTATAAGCAGCTAAAGCCAATTCCATAGAGCCAAACATTTTATACATAGATTTGTAATACATAATTCCACCCTTGATGTTATCATCAAGCGAATAAGGGTTTAACCCCATTCTTCTCGCTGTGGAAGGCATAAGTTGAAAGACACCAACTGCACCATGTGCACTTCTTAAGTCGTGTCTAAAACCTGATTCTGTTTTTGCAATACTTAGTGTTATTGCTGGATCTACACCCATTTCGATAGAATGTTTTACTATCGCTGCCTTTACGGTATTTACATTGGCGGCTTGCACTTGTGAAAATAACATCATCACCAATGCAATAGTGAATAGTAATAATTTTTTCAAAATGAAATCCTCTAGTTGTAAATTGAAAATTCTCAAAGACTACTTTTTGCTCTTATTTTTTCGTAAGATTTTCATCTTTTTGAATATGTTTATACAACTATAATATTACAAAAATTTAAAATTTCAACCCCCAACGGGCTATTGAACAAAATTCCAAAAAGAAAAACCCTTGCTATAAGCCATTTTCAGCCACATAGATTTAGTGTAAAAAATACGTTAATTTTGTCAAGATAACTATAAATTTTAATTCTATTTTGAATAAAAAATTGTCCGCAATTTATAAATTTTATCATGTGGTTGATAAGAAAAAATTTTAAACATATTTCCATCTGTCGAAATTTTTATTGAATTCAATCTATCAGTTCGTAAAATTTCTGTATCTCTCAAAATATCAAGCGTTCCTTTATTTGGATGACCAAAATAATTCAAACCTGTTGATATCAAAGAAACTTTATTACCCAAATGATTCAACATCATTTCATCAACTACATGCGGGCCACCATGATGCCCAACCTTCAACACTTCAACATCATGCGGAATAAAACTCTTAACACTTTCAAAGGACTTCACTCCTGCATCACCCATAAACAACATATCGAAATTTTTATATTTTACCAAAGTCATTGTAGAGGAATCATTACTGGCATTTTTACCACCAATTTTAGCTTTAAATGTTTTAATTTCTAAATCAGGTTCAGAATAAACAACTTCATTATTGCCAACAATTTTCATTTTTTGATTATGCTCTTTTATAGTTTTAAAAATATTTTTCGCAGTTTGAGTTTCAATTTCGTAGGAATTAAGATACAAAGTTTTAACCTTTGTATGTTCAATAAATTCAGCAGTTCCTCCGGAGTGGTCGTTATCGAAATGTGTAACAATAACACCTTCGATATTTTTAATACCATGATCCTTTAAATACTTCAGCATAATGATTTTAGCCTGCGAATTACCGCTTTTATACGGAGCTTTACCTGTATCAATAAAGAAATACTTATTTTGCGGAGTTTTAACCATAAAAGAATCCGCATTTTGAACATCAAAAGCTATTATTTCCAAATCTTTTGACGGAATCTGTATTGAAGTAGCAAAAAGCAAAACCGCAAAACTTAAAACTGTTAATAACAAAGCCTTATATTTTTCATATTTAATAAGAAATGTCACAGCAAACAGCATCACATAATATAAAAGCAGTTGAAATATACTTGGGTGGGTTGTCTGCAAAAGACAGTGCGGAAGATTAGCAAAAAAGTCAGAAATCAAAACAAGGATATTCAAAAGATAATTCATTACAAAATCAAATATCTGACATACGAAATCAGCAATTGGCGGGAATATAGCAAGAACAGAGCTGACAAAACCACCAAAACTTATCACACTCAGCAGACTTACAGTGGAAATATTCGCAAAAATCGAATACAAACTAAAAGTATTAAAATAAAACATTTGAATCGGAGCAATCCAAATTTGAGCAACCAAAGGAATCAATACCGGAATTTTTATCCAATTTGGGACTTTCTCAAGCTTTTGAGCTGCAATATTTGCAGTAGTAAGAAGACCAAATGTAACAAGAAACGATAACTGAAAACTCACATCATTTATATATGCAGGATTGTATATCAACATTAGCACTGCGACCAAAGATAGCAAAGAAACACTATGCGTATCTCTATCAATAATCTTTCCTGCAAGCACAAACAAAAGCATAAGCGCCGCACGAATAACAGAAGGACCTAACCCCGTCATAAGAGTATACAAAATTATAACAAGCATCCCGGAAAAAACTCTTGGCTTAAACGGCACCCCAAAAAACTTTAAAATAAAAAACCAAAAAGTATAAATAAAAGCAACATTCATTCCCGAAGCAGCTAAAATATGAAGTAATCCTGAATTTATAAAAGAATTTTTAATATAATCAGGCGGAGCAACAGCATCATCACCAAACACAATTCCGCCAAGAATTTCCAGATTTGGACTTTTTAAATATGTGGAATGAGTTTTCAAAATACGATTACGAGTATTATTTAAGCTTTTTAAAAACTCCCATTTAAAACTGGTTTTATCATCCAAGACTTTAAACTCACCATCGTCAGAATACAATACAGTGAAAACATTAAAATTTCTCAAATAAGAACTATAATTAAACTGGGAAGGATTTGTAGACTCAAAAGGTTTTCTTAAATTTCCTTTTATTGAAATCTTTTCTCCAATATTTAATCTTGCAAGATTTTTTTCTGAAGATGTTACAGTAACCAAGGTCTTCCCTTTCACTGAAAGATTATTTACCTTATCTACATCCATAAAAAACTTCGATTTTGATTTATCGGCAGAATTAGGAATACTAACAACACGCCCTTCAAAAATTCCTTCCATAGGCGTCATTGGCAATATATCATCATAGTTTTTTATCTTAAAAAATGTTAAGAAAAATCCACAATAAAATACAAAAATTAAAAACAATACACGCCTAATAGTAAAAAATCTAAAACATAAAAATATAATTAATAATATAGTTAAAATTGTAGCAATTACGATACCTAACCCGTAAAAACAAGCCAAAACTCCCGCCATAAATATAACAGAAGTCATAAACATTACAAAATTTTTATTTTGCAAAATATCACTTATAAATTCTTTTTCAATCATAATTCCAACAATTGAATGATATCATAACCGATAAAGTTGTGCAAAACTAAAAAATATGATATGCTAAAGATGGAAGATGAGGGTAATATGAGCAATAACGATTTCTATATTGAAGACTTTTTAAGACAGGCAGTTTCTGTAGGTGCATCTGATGCGCACATTTGCGAAGGCGAAAGACCTGCAATAAGAGTATCAGGACAAATTATGAGAATTAATTTGCCGCCTCTAACAAGTGAAGACATGGAATTTGTTATTAGAACAGTTGCTCCTCAACACTTGAAAGACAGAATTACAAGATTCTTTGATATTGACTTTTCATACGAAATTCCGGGCTGTTCTCGTTTCCGTGTAAACATGAGTCGTCAATTAGGGAAAACTGCAATGGTTATTCGTGCAATTCCTTATTATATTAAAACTTTCAAAGAATTAGACTTACCTGAAACTTTAGAAGAATTTGCAGCATTTAACAATGGATTAGTTCTTGTAACAGGTCCTACAGGTTCAGGTAAATCAACTACTATCGCATCTTTAATTGACTATATTAACGCTTCTGTAGCTAAGCACATCGTAACAATTGAAGATCCGGTTGAGTTCATTTTTTCAAATAAAAAATCAATCGTGTCACAACGTCAATTACTTATCGATACTCCATCATTCTCAGACGGGGTTAAATACGCATTAAGACAAGACCCTGACGTTATCTTCATCGGTGAAATTCGTGACAGAGAAACTGTTGAATCTGCATTAAAAGCCGCAGAAACAGGTCACCTTGTTGTATCTACAATCCACACCAATGACGCGATTCAAACTATTGCCAGAATCATCAACTTATTTGATCCTAATGAAAGACCTTTCGTTAGAGATCAAATTGCAAATACCTTAAGAGGTACTATTTCTCAAAAACTTGTTCCTACAGTAGATGGTGGAACTCGTTGCCCTGCAACTGAAATTCTTGTAGTAACACCTACAGTCAAAGACTTTATTACTAAAGATGAATTCGAACAAATTTATGAATTAGTAAAAAATGGTTCATTCAACAACATGACAACAATGAATATGTCTTTACATAAACTGTATACTGAAGGCAAAATTTCTAAAGAAGTGGCTATTCAATACTCTGATAATAAATCTGAACTTGAACAGTTAATCAGAGGTATTTACCACGGAACAGGGATGAACAAATAATAAATACAATTAAATAATAAAGCTAAAAGGACAATGCAAAATAATTTTGTAACAGACGCAATTAATCTAAAGTCCTACAACTTAAGTGAATCAGACAAAATTATTGTTATGTATTCAAAAGACAAAGGACTAATCAGAGGGGTAGCCAAAGGAGTAAAAAAACCTAAAAGTAAATTAGGTGCCCGCATGGATTTGCTTGTCGCAAACACGCTTATGTTACACAAAGGTAAAAACCTTGATACAATCTGTCAGGCTGAAGTCCTCAATACTTTCAAAAAAACAAGACAGGATATTGATAAAATATTCTACTCTATGTATGTTACTGAAGTTGTTCATAATTTCGGATTAGAAGAAGATCCTGGTTCTGAAACTATATATAATCTTCTGTATAAAACATTGAATACAATTTCTGCAGCCGAATCAAAAACAGAAATCTTAATTGCAGTAATAAAATTTCAGTTAAAAATGATGATTGAATCAGGGTTCTCTATCGAATTTGACACCTGCTTGTGTTGTCATAAAAAAGTTGAAGATGAAACAATGTACTTTGTTCCAACATTAGGCGGAATTATATGTAAAAACTGTGCAGAACGAGTTTATCATAATAAAAAACAAATGCCTTACAAACTTCGTGATTTTTTCAAACAAATGGCTATAAACGAATTCGAAGAAAAAGGTGAATACGAAACAAAAGCAAACGAAAAAGTTTGTACAGTTTCTTTTGAAGTTCTGAAAGAATACATAACATTAAAATCACCGAAAAAATTTAAAACTTCTAATGTATTACAAGAAGGAATAACACTATAATTAATCCAACGGGGTTATATTATTTACTATAATATTTTATATAATTATAAAAAAGGATGGTTTTCATGAAGAAATTTATAATAGTTGCAGCAATTTTAGTATGCGGGAACATTGCCTTTGCGGATAGCGCGCAAATGTACAAATTAGAAAACGGACAAACAGTAGTTGTTCAAGAAGTTAAAAATAACCCCATCGTAACAATTGATACCTGGATAAAAACAGGCTCTATTGACGAGGATGAATCAAATAACGGTGTTGCACATTTTCTGGAACACTTATTTTTCAAGGGAACTCCTAACCGTGCTCCCGGAGAATTTGACAAAATATTAGAAACCAAAGGTGCTATTACAAATGCAGCAACAAGCAAAGATTTTACGCATTATTATGTAACCATACCATCTAAGGATTTCGACCTTGCTATGGAATTGCACGCAGATATGATGCTTCACCCGCTAATTCCGAGAAAAGAAATGGAAAAGGAAAGAAAAGTTGTGCTGGAAGAAATCAGCAAAGATTTGAATGCTCCTGCAAAAGTTATGCAAGACAATTTAAATGCTATGCTCTACACAACACATCCTTATAAACGAAAAGTTATCGGAAGAAGTGATGTCATTGAAACAATTACACGTGACCAAATTCTATGTTTCTATAACAAACATTATTCACCATCAAATATGGTAACTATAGTAATTGGAGATGTTGATTCAGAACATGCAATCAATAAAATTAAAGAAGTTTTCAATGCTGAAGCAAAAAAACAAACCAAAACTGTTTATATAAAAGAAGCTCCTCTAACTAAACAGCAAAAAAAAGTTGAATATCTTGATACAGAATCTGGATACATGCTTATAGGCTTCCGAGGAACCCCGATTGATGATAAAGATTCTTATGCTTTAGATGTCCTTGCAACAATACTTGGTGACGGACGTTCTTCTGTTTTATATCAAGTTTTGAAAGAAAAGAAAAGACTTGCGTTTTCTGTAGATGCAGGAAATTCAACTTACCGTGACGATGGAATATTTTATATCAGCACAACATTTGAACCTGAAAAATGTAAAATCATTCAAGAAAATATATTTAATGAAATCGAAAAAATTCAAAAAAACGGCGTCACCGAAGATCAGCTAAATTTAGCCAAAAATATAATCGAAAGAAGCACTTACTATTCTCGAGAATCAATAACTAATATTGCGACAGAAATAGGCTACACTATAGCTTTAACAAATGATATAAAATTTTATGACAATTATCTTACAAACATCAAAAATGTATCAAAAGAAGATGTAAAAAAAGCTGCAGATAAATATTTAGGATTAAATAAAAGTGCCGTTTCAATTATACTTCCCCAAAATGCAAAAGAAATTCCGGTAGCAGATGTTAATAAAAATACAGGAACTGCAGAATTTATCAGCGAAAATTCACAAACACAAAAATATAAACTTTCAAATGGTGCAACATTGCTTTATACACCAAACGATTTCAATGACATCATAGCTATGAGTATTTATATTAAAGGCGGACAACTAACTGAGAAGAAATCAGGGATTGCAAACTTAACCGCCGCAACAATGATGAGAGGAACAAAAAAATATTCTTCACTTGAGCTTTCTCAAATTCTTGAAGATAACGGAATAAAAATCGCACCCGCATCCAGCGCAGATTCATTTGTAGTATCAGTTTTAACCACAAAAGATGAATATGACAAAACTTTAGAATTATTGAACGAAGTTGTAAACAATGCATCATTTGATAATTTTGAAATAGAAAAAGTTAAAACCGATAAACTAAGTGCTATAAAAAGAAATAAAGATATTCCTCTACAAAGAGCAATTGAAGAATACCGAGATTTAATTTATAAAAATACTCCTTATTCAATATCATCAAAAGTATTAGAAAAAAATATCCCTAATATTACTCGAGATGACATTATTGAATATTACAATAACGCATTCAACCCTAATAATATGGTTATTTCAATTAATGGAAACATCGATAAAGATAAAACAATTACAGAATTAAATAATATATTCACGAAGAAATCATCTTGCAATACATTTGATTATACGAAATATGACTCAAAAATATACCCAATTACAGCACCGAGAGCTGTAACACAAAATGTTCCAACTACAGAAACAGCTTGGATATTGCTTGGCTGGCAAACTAACGGAGTATTAAATCAAAAAGATTATGCAGCATTACAAATTATAGATTCTCTATTAGGAACAGGAATGAGTTCTAGACTATTCAAAGATCTCAGAGAACAAGAAGGCTTGGCATACCAATTAGGTTCGGGATATTCTCCAAACGTCTTACGTGGAAGCTTTATGATGTACATTGGCACAAATCCTGCCACACTTGAAAAAGCAAAAAACGGGCTATTTGAAGAAATTCAACGACTCAAAAATGAATATGTAGGAGATAAAGAATTAAAAGATGCAAAAGAAAAACTTCTCGGCAACTACGTTATAGGATTGGAAACTAACCTTGATAAAGCTGCAAATACAGGTTGGTACGAAGCCAGCACTCGAGGCTACGAATTCCAAGACAATTATGAAAACCTCATAAACAGTATCACTGATTCGGATATCATAGAAACCGCAAACAAATACTTTACAGACAACTACATTATGTCAGTAGTTACAAAATAAATAATAAAAAGGACTCAATTAAGAGTCCTTTTTTAATTAGTTATTATTTAAATTATCAATTTCTTCATTTAAATTTTTAATTTGAATTTCAAGCTTAGTTCGTTCATCAATAACGGTATTAAAAGCCTTTTCAAGGGTTTTAATTTTAGCCTCCAGAACTTCAACTTTAGAAGCATTAGATGAGCCTGAAATAGAGGTTCTTTCTAACTCTCTTTGATAAGCCTTAACCTTGTCAGTTTGTGCTGCCAGAAACATATAAACAGTTCCTGCACCAACAAAAATTCCACCTAACAATATTAAAAATGAATAAAGAGATAAATTTAATGACTTAGTAAAGAACTCTCCACTTTCAGTCAAACCAGCCTGAGATTGAGCATCCAAAAGATTACTGTAAATCAAATTTACACTAATAACATTATTAAAATTCATAATTAATAAATAAATAGAAAATAATAATATTAATACACTTAAAACTAAAAATATTCTCTTCATATCAGGCTCTCCTGTTTTTAAAATACGTTAGAACTTTAGACAATTTTTCATCCGGTTCTATTTCTAATTCAATTATCTCTGATGAAAAAGGTTTTGCAAATTTTAAATAGAACGATTGCAAAACTTGCTCTTGAGTTTTAACCTTACCCTGCGGAGCCCCATATAGAGAATCATTATATACAGGATGTTTTTTATGACTTGAATGAACTCTAATTTGATGAGTTCTACCTGTAACAAGAGTTATTTCAACATAAGTAGCCTCATTATCAAAACGTTCCAAAACTTCCAATTTCGTTATACTTGGACGGCCATCTGGTCTGACAGCCATTTTTTTACGGTTTAAATTATTTCTGCCGATTGGGTCAGTTATAACATCTTTATCTCTGGGATAATTTCCAACCAAAACAGCATGATATTTTTTAGTCAAATTATGATCCTTAATCAAGTTAGCCAAATATTCATGAGTTTTATTATTTTTTGGAACCATTAAAAGCCCTGAAGTATTTCTATCCAAACGATGCACAATACCACGTCTGAATTCACCGTTAACATCCGATAAATTTTGACCGTATTTAAATAAAAGAGCATTTACTAAGGTTCCGGAAGTTTCGATAGTTGTAGGATGAGTTAACATGCCTGACGGTTTATTAACAACAGCCATATTTTCATCTTCCCAGACAATTTCAAGAGGAATATCTTCAGGTTCAACCATCAACTCTTTTTCATCCACAAGACTCTCAAATTCAATCTTATCACCCTCTCTTAAAAGATAAGAAGGCTTTTTACTCGAATCATTAACCGAAACTTTGCCTGATTTTATTGCAGCCTGAATTTTTGAACGGGATATCCCATCATACAACTCGGATAAATATACATCTAATCTTGTATCATCAGTATTTTCATCAATTACAAGAAGCATATTAACGCCCCTTATAGAATAATAAAATTACTACAAGAGCTACAACTCCGATCGTGATGAAAATATCAGCAACATTAAATATTGGGAAATTTATAAAATTCAATTGAATATAATCTCTTACAAAACCCAAAACAATGCGTTCATGGCAGTTACTCATAATACCGGCAGTCAATAAACCAATAAAAGAAACTGAAATGTAATGAATATATTTTATGTGATTATGAACATACAAAAACAACAAAGTTGTTGCCACAATAGAAACGATGATTAAAAATTCTCTGCCGTTTTGCAATAAACTAAAAGCAGCACCTGAATTTTTCAAATAATGAAGTTGAAATACAGCATTTGAATAATGATGTCCTGAAGTTAAATTATCGACAATCAATTTTGACGAAAATAAAGCTAAAAATAGCCAAAATATAAAACTGCATATTAAAAATAAATATTTACCAATTGATGTATTCATTATTTATCCTCTATTTTAATATATTCATTCTTCGGAATAACATTAACTCTTTTCATAACACAAGCCAAACCTGCCATATAAACTCGGAAATTATTACCACCAACATCTTTAGCTTTAGAAATTGCAAGTGAAGCAACTGTGTATTCATTAAGATTATCCGTGTTAGCTTTCAATAAACGTTCTAATGTTTGAGATTGAGGCATTGCTCTAAGTTCACTATGCGGAGTAGTAACAGGATACGTAACCGAATCCCTATCTATTGAACCGACAATAAATGTATCAGAATCTGCATCAATCTTAACTGTCGTAGTATAAACATCCCCTGAGTTTACTTGCGCAGGAGCCTGAATTTCTATATTCATAAATCTAGCATCACCATATAAAAGAGAAGATTCATCAGTTAGAGAAGTTTCACCGGAAATAAGCCATCTATCATTTACTAAAACAAGATGATAAATACCGGTTGATTTTGAATGAATTTCACCAGTAACATCCATAAATCCAGAAGATTCTCTCAATGTACCATCAGCATATTCTTCAACATTAACCGACGCATAGTCCCCGTTAATATCAATCGAAGTTATTTTGGTAGTATAAGTAAGATCATTACAAGAATCCCAAGTTTCTTTTATACTTTTAAAATAAACTTCCTTATTAAAACCGTCATTATTGATATAAGAATCAGCATAAAGAGTTTCCAACCCATTCAAATCATGCTGATTTGCATAACGATTATGCTCATTAAACAGACTTTTTATCTGTTTAATCATCTTTTTATTTTCTTTTCTTTGCTCAGTCCTATAAATTTTATCGGAAACCAAAGATGCATCAGCTTCCATTACTGGAACAGCTGCAAATAATAATGACATTATTAAAAATAATACAACCTTCTTCATATGTAACAGTATAGTGGAAAAACGCCAAAAGTTTAATAGTATAAATAATGTAGATTAATCAAATTAACATTAATATTTCTTAAAAAAGTGTTATTTTCACATTAAAAACGGGATTATACATAATATACATTTATAGTGGAGGATATGAAATTTATGGATATAGCATTACGTCAAGATATAAGCCCAAATTTGGAAGAAAAAATAAAATCAACAATCGCTTTATTTAAACTATCCAGAGTTGAACAAATGCTTTCAGATGCACTCGATAACATGCCGGACCAAAATATCATTAACTATGTCGGAGAACTGAATAAATCTGATGTTATGCACTAGATTAGTGTAAATTATTGTTTAAAAAGATTAAAAATACAGATTTTTCATGCTATCATTATACTGTTATAGGAAAAAGGAAAAGACATGAGTTTAACAGTATATTTAGGGATAGATGTTGGTTCTGTTACAACAAAATTAGCGTTGGTTGATGAAACTGGAAAATACGTTGACAGCGTTATGTTAAAAACTGCCGGAAAACCGGTTCTTGCTGTTCAAACAGGACTAAATAATTTATATTCAAAAAGATTAACAGAATATGACGTAAAAGGTGTTGGTACAACTGGTTCAGGAAGAGCACTTGCAGGCTCATTGGTTGGTGCCGATGTTGTTAAAAATGAAATTACAGCACACGCAGTTGCTGCAAGTACTAATATTCCGGGAGTTCAAACAATTCTTGAAATCGGCGGACAAGACAGTAAAATTATTATCCTTCGTGATGGTATCGTTACAGACTTTGCTATGAATACAGTTTGTGCAGCCGGTACAGGTTCGTTCTTAGACCATCAGGCTCAAAGGTTAAATGTTCCGATTGAAGAATTTGGACCAACAGCACTAAAATCAACAAACCCTGCTCGTATTGCAGGAAGATGCGGTGTTTTCGCAGAAAGTGACTTAATTCACAAACAACAATTAGGTTATCCTGTTGAAGATTTATTATACGGTCTATGCCAAGCTCTTGTAAGAAACTACTTAAGTAACCTTGCTTTAGGTAAAGAACTTCTTCCTACAGTATCTTTCCAAGGTGGCGTAGCTACAAATACTGGTATGGTAAAAGCTTTTGAAGAAGCTTTAAACACCAAAATTGTTGTTCCTGAAAATCACCAAACAATGGGAGCTATAGGTGCAGCTTTATTAGCAATGGAAAATCATCAATATACTGAAGCACCTACAAAATTCAAAGGTTGGAACGTTGCAGATATGCATTTTTCATCAATAACTTGTGCTTGCACAGGATGTTCTAACAATTGTGAAGTTATTACTATTGTTGAAGGTGTAAACGAAGTTCAACACGTTGAAAAAATAAAAGATGTTAAGGGTAATATCATAGCAAGATGGGGTGGAACCTGCGGTCGCTGGGATATAAGCTAGGATAAAATTATATGCAAAATTTTGGGTCAAACCCGCAAAAAATATCCAGAACTTCTATATTAACAGAATTATCTAACGGTATTTCTGAACTAGGAGAAGCATTTGCTGTCATTTTAAATGATATGGTAGTTCAAAGCGGAATTACAAATCCTAAAGCTGAAATCTTTGATGTAGTTCCCGAATCTTGGAGAAAACTTGCGGGTAAACCCGATAAAACACCTCTAGATATTGAAAAATTAGATGAAGAATTCAAAAGTTCTGTTCAAATTTTGGCTGAGTCTTATTTGTTATTTATTGCAAGAGAAACAGAAAATTCCACAGGAAAAATAGAATATTTGCAATATGAAAAATTTTTAATGAAATACAGATTCGGGCATTACGACGTCATGAACAGACCTGAATATATTCAAAAAGTTAAACTTCAAATAAAAAATGCCTTTAATAAATTAGCTTCACATGGAGAATCTTCCGGCGATAATTTAATAGACAAAAAAGATATGGCGGCTTTCATTTATGCTATTTCAACTAAATCTAAAAGAGATAGTAATAATAAATTCCTAGGCTTTGAAATAAATGGTCTGATAAAACCGGAAGACTATGCAGCTAATGAACACGATCTATTTGAACCAGACGATAATCTATTTTCTGTAAAACTAAGAGTCGCTTATAAAATATTAAACAACTAAAATTAAACAGAGGTCTATATGAAAAAGATTTTAATTTCATTATTTCTAATCTTACTATTTAGCAGTAACCAGAGTGCTTTTGCACTTAAAGAAATTGTCAGCTTGGATGAAACAGAAAATCAACCTACAAAAATTGAAACAACCAAAACTGCACCTTTAGAAATTGCTATAAACTTCGATTGGCTTGATATATCTCAAGCTCAAAGAGATGAAAATATTGAACATTATAAAAACTTATTGTTCGAAAATAATGAAAGCAAAATTTATTTCACCAAAGAAGAATTCAAAAAAGAATTTGCAAAATTCAAAAAAGATAAATCTTACAAATACCATTATATGCTAACAAATGAAGGTGTAACCGAAGATGAGGAAGCAAAATATTGCGCTTTTTATTCAAAAGGCAAAACTCTTTTGATATACGCAATACAATACAAAAATAATCCTACAAATGCGTTTTATTACTCAGCTTTTGGAAAACTTTATTACACAGATATAACATCAAAAGAATATCCAAATTTCCCATACACATCAATGCAGTATAACAGAAATGGAAAACTTAAAAGTGCAATTTATTTCTTATCCAACGATTTGCAATATATGTATGATGGAAATAAAGAATTCCAAGGAATTTGGTACAAAGACACAATGTATGATCGTAACGGAAAAAATACGCTAACTCGTTCTAATTGGTAAATTATTAATAATTAAACGGACTTTTTTCGTCTGCAAAAACAACTTCAACATTATTTCCAATCAAATCTTTTAATACAGGTAAAACAAGTATTTCAGATTCAAAATGTCCAACATCTACGACAACAATATTTGAATCTAACGCAGTATGGAATTTCAAATCACCTGTAACAAAACAATCTGCCCCAAATTGTTGTGCATCCTTGATAAATTCTGAACCACTTCCGGCACAAAAAGCTATTCTCTTAATTTCGGAAACAGACTTATTATTTACATATCTAAGATTTGGTGAAATCTCTTTGAGTTTTTGTATAAAATCATCTAATAAAATTGAATTATCAAAAGTCACAAAACGCAAATACTCATGTTCTAATTTATTATCTGATTCAAACCCAAGAACTTTTATCATTGTATCTGTAGTACCACCTTTGGCTTTATCAAGATTTGTATGCGCACTATAAATATCGATATCTGCCCATTCTAAAGGAACAAAAAACAACGGATGATGAGAAATTATCATATCACAATTTTGAGATTTAGCCTGTTGAATTATATTATCAGTTACAGTTAAACATAACATTATCTTTGAAACATCAATTTTAGAAGTTTCAACCTCAAATCCAACGCAATCCCAAGGTTCTGCAGATTCTTTGGGTGCAAATTGTTCTATATTTTTTATAATTTCATATTTATTCATTTATATACTCTAAAATTTGTCTTGCTATAGTTGCTTTCGAAGCTTTTGAAAATTTCTTACATTCACCGCTGCCGGAAAGTATTGTCACTTCATTATCATCAGAAGCGAACCCGATATCATTACGTGAAATATCATTTGCCACAAGAAAATCACAACCTTTTTTACTAATTTTTTCTTTAGCATTTTCAAGTAAATTTTCAGACTCTGCACAAAAACCAACAATAATTTGATTAGATTTTTTCTCACAAAGCTCCTTTAAAATATCAGGATTTTTAATGAATTCCAAAGTCAAAGTATCATCAGAAGATTTCTTCATCTTATTTTCTGAATAATTTTTTATTCGATAATCAGCAACGGCTGCAGCCATAATAACGATATCAGTTGATTCAAATTCATCATTCAAAGCATTTTGCATTTCAATAGCTGACTTAACTTTTATAATCTTGTAAGGAGCTTCAAAATCTTTAGTAGTAATTAAAACAACATCTGCGCCCATTGATTTTGCAGCATTAGCAATAGCAAACCCCATCTTACCTGATGAATAATTAGAAATATAGCGAACAGGATCGATATCTTCAATTGTTCCACCTGAAGTAATAATAACTTTTTTATCCTTTAAAATTTCACTGAAACTCAAAGCTTCAACAACAGAATTATAAATTTTATCAAGCGAACAAAGTCTGCCTTTTCCTAAGTAACCACAAGCTAAAAACCCACTCTCAGGCTCAAGAATTTCTATACCACGAGATTTAAGTTTGCTCAGATTTTCTTTAATGACTTGATTATTCCACATATTACAATTCATAGCAGGCGCAATAATCATTTTTTTATTATAAGCACAAGCTATTGATGTTAAAAGATTATCAGCATACCCGTTTGCGATTTTTGAAATAGTATTAGCAGTAGCAGGAGCAATGACCATCACATCTGCTTCATCAGCAAGAGAAATATGTTCGGGCTTCCACTCTTTCACATCAAATTCTTGAATATAAACTTCATTTTGACTTAAATTTTGCAAAGTTAATTTCGTTACAAAATTCAAAGCATTAGGAGTACAAACGACTTTTACATTTGCTCCATTTTTCTTGAAATTTCTAATCAATTCACAAATTTTATAAGCTGCAATACCACCTGTAACACCAACTAAAATAGTTTTACCACTAAGCATTTAGCCCAAGCTCCTTACGGGTAATTTCTTCAACTTCGGCAATTGCACGTTCCAAATCATCATTAACAACAACATAATCATATTGTTTAGCGCGTTCCAATTCAACTTTTGCTTCAGCCAATCTACGTTGAATAGTTTCTTCATCTTCGGTATTGCGACCACGCAAGCGCCTTTCCAATTCGTCAACGCCTTGCCCTGGAGGAGCAATAAATATCAAAACAGCTTCCGGCATTTTTTGTTTAACCTGAATCGCGCCTTGAGTTTCTATTTCTAAGATTATATTCAATCCTTCTTCAAACTTTTGTTTTATAAATTTTTTCTTAGTTCCATAAAAATTCCCTGCGAATTGAGCATATTCGAGGAATTTATCATCCGCAATACATTTTTCAAATTCTTCTTTAGACAAGAAGAAATAATTAACGCCATCAATTTCACCTGTACGAGGTTTTCTTGTTGTACAGGAAACTGAAAGCATAAATTCTTCGGAATTTCTTGCCATAAATTCTTTTAAAACAGTGCCTTTACCGACACCGGAACATCCGGATATTACAAACAATTTTTTATTCATAGATTGATTATACTATGAAGATGCAAAAAATAAATAACATATTTATTAATCTCTATTTACATAAACTATATTAGAGGTAAATATCTAATCGATATTTAATAAAAGGGGTTTCAGGGGAATCCCCTGATGACTCGAGCCATTTAATCAAGCGTGTTTTTCTTTTTCGGTTCTACTTTTTCTTTTTGCGTCGCAATCAAAAAGAAAAAGTGAACAAAGAATATTCTTTATTAAAAATAGTTTTAGCTCCTTCATTTCTTTCTCTACTTGGTTGTTCGCACTAAACGGGACTACAGTCAAAAGCTCAACGCTTTCGCCTTGCGCCCTCTGCTCACAATCCGCTTTATTGCGAGTAGAAGAGAAAGA
>JAAVBM010000109.1 GCA_014803505.1 bacterium
TTCAGTAATGGAAAACAAATGCTGACGGAATTTACCAGTACTCATAAGGAAATTTTTAAGGCATTTGGCTTAGAGCTGCCTACTTCATCCTCGTTATAATTCGAGGGGGAATTTAGGTTGTAAAAAAAAGGAAGACTGGATCCTGGGCATGAGCCTATCCCGTGCGTTGAGCATTAAATATCGCGCGGGTATTAATGTAGGACGTGTGCAATCCCCGACTTTAGGTTTTGTCGTGAAGCGTTACCTTGAAGTCATAAATTTTAAAGTAACAGATTACTACACCTTGGATGCGACTATAACAGAGGGGCAGGAATTTCATGTTTTTTGGGGAAAAGATACAGAAGGTATTTTTCCACCGGGAATAAAAACAAGTGAAGGACGGGTGCTGGACAAATCTGCTGTAGACGCAAAAAGCGTTGAAATAAAATCATTTGGAAAAGGCACAGTTGCAGACCTGTTGACTTCAAAAAAAGCTACAGACCGTCCACAATTATATGACATTACCGAATTACAGAGGGACGCAAATCGCAAGTACGGGTATACTGCAGCACTTACGCTTGCCACCGCACAAGCCCTTTATGAGACGCAGAAGGTGTTAAGCTATCCAAGGACGGACAGCCGTTATATCACCAGCGATTTAGTGCCATACATGGAAGGGCGCATTAAAATGATAGGCACGATTGAAAAATATAAGAATGTTGCTGCAAATCTTTCAGCTGCAGGGCTTAATATTGATAAGAAGATCGTAGATGACGGCAAGGTTACGGATCATCATGCCCTTATACCGACAGAAAAAATTAATGGATTTTCCATGGAAAATATGAAGCCGACTGATGAAGAAAAGAAGAAAGGCGTCACCGCATCTACAATGAATAATATCTTAGATCTTGTGCTTACCCGTATGCTGGTATCATTTTCAAGAGCATATTTGTATGAGCAGACTGACATAAAAATTACATTTCCTAACAGCATGAATTTTGCAGCAGCGGGGAAAAAGCCTATATCATTAGGATGGAAAGCAGTACAGCAAGGGCTGGGCGGCAAAGCGGAGAGTGATGAAGAAAGTATGAAGGAAGATGGAGGGCAGCTTTTCCCGTATCTCCAAATAGGGCAGATCGTTACCGTAAGTAACTGTGAGACCATTTCAGGAAAGACCACCCCGCCAAAGCTGCATACAGAGGCAACCCTTCTTACTGCCATGGAAAATGCAGGGCAGCAAATCGAGAACGGGGCAATCCTGAAGGGAAAGGGAATCGGAACACAGGCAACAAGGGCTGAAATCATTAAGAAACTTTATGATACAGGCGTCGTGGAGACGGAAATGAAAGGAAAAACGCCATATATAAAGCCTACAAAAAAGGGTCTTTCTATTATCCAGATATTGCCGCCGGAACTTTACAGCCCTAAGATTACAGCCGATTGGGAGATGAAAATAGCAGATATTGTCGATGGCAGAGACAATGAGAACAACGTCATGCAGGAATTTGAAGCTTATATAAAAGCGAAGACGGATCAGGTAAAGTCAATGGATGTTCAGGTTTCTTTTGCCAGGGAAAAAGAAGTATTTGGAATTTGCCCCTGGTGTGGGAATCCTGTATACCGTTTTCAGGCCAAAAATGAAAAAGGGAAAGTGACGGAAACACGTTATTACTGTTCTGAAAAATGTGATTGGGATTTGCGTACAAATGATATGGTTTTTGCGACGAGGTTAGGGCGCTGTATTACGGATGCAGAAGCAAAAAAATTTATTGCTAAAAAATTTATCGTGTTAGATTGTACCGCAAAAAGCGGTGGCGGCACATATAAGGGGGAATTTACCTTTTATGAACGTGTAAGTAATGGAAAACGTTATTGCAATGTTAAATGTGAACCGGTTAAAAATGCAAAGAAAAAAGAAGGGAAACCATAATCACGGTGATAATGGTTACACCATAAATACTATTATTCATGAAAGGGGAATTAAAATGCCATTATTGGAGAGGGATTACAAAGCGGCAGCCGTAACGGAACTGGAGCGGAGGCTTCGGAACATTGAGGATAGGAACAAGGAAGCCCAAACTAAGGGCAAGTTTACGACCAATACGGCAAACATTGAAAGTAATGTTGATTTTGCGCAGCGGCTTCACCTGATTTCGGATATGCAGGCAGAAGCATACAAAGAACGTGTGAGGAACGCACGTCTTGAATTTGAACATATGCAGAGGACAGAAACGCGGTCTGACCTTGTTGATTCATTTGAAAATCCCAGGGAACGCGCTGCCAGGTATCAGGGCATGGACAGCTATAATGCGCAGATCTTGCGAGAGCGGGCAAAAGCAAATGAAGAAAGGTATAGAAGCGAACAAGAACAAACCAGGATTTATGATGAGGATGAGCGTAACCGTTGAAGGCTGAAATTAGAAAATTTTCTTGCGACTCACTTATCAGATATTTTAGCAATTAACATTAAAAAGCAAACTTGACCGCCAACATAGGAGACCAATACTCCAAGTCTATAAGCGGTTCAGTGGTCTGCTTCGATGATAGTATAGTATATACCACAGTAAATGTCAATTATCCAAAAGAAAATACCATGAACGGGAGCAAGCCAGAGGCTATGTCGAAAACCAGCTCAATCATTAAGAGCTGAAATCCAGTTACGACGAGAGATAAAATTCCACTTTACGGATAGGAGCAGAGATGGATTTAACAGAAAAAGAAATACAAAAAATACAGCAGAATGAGCAAGAAAGCAATGTTTTCAAGCAGAATTTACATAAATTGCTGGGTGGGGATAAAACGCTTGCAAGCCGGCCGCTTATTATAGGGGAAACGCCGAATGTTCTTGCAATTTGTGGTGCAGATAGTAATTTACCACTTACAATTACAAAAAAAGTAATTGATAAGTGTATGCGCCCAGAAATCAGGGATGAAAGCGGAAAGAGATTAAGAAACAGCGGGCATTTCCTTAAAGAAGATCAAATTGTTGCAGCTTTGGCATATATCCGTGAGGCAGTGATGGTCTTAAAAGGCTCCAGAGACAATACATTTGTTGTCGTGACAGACCAAAAAGATGAAAAGGGTCAAGAAATAATCGTTGCTGTTGAGACTGATGAAAATATAGCGTTTAAGAAAGTCAATATGGTAGCCAGTCTTTATGGTAGGGAAAATTTTCCGCAGTATATAAAAGCTAATATTGAATCAAATAACATAATAGCAACAAACATAGAAAAAGCTAATAAAATGCTTCATTCCATAGGGGTAGATTTCCCCAAGGAGAACACATTTATCAGCTTTGACAATAGCATAGCATACACAACAGCAAATGTCAATTATCCAAAAGAAAATACCATGAAGGAAAATAGGACTATGGCAGACTTAAAAGAACAAATGGAGTATGAAGCCCAGAGCAAGGTTATCATGGATATGGATGCTCTAGGATATGAGCCAGTTGAGCGGGATGAAATGTTCCTGTTCTGGAAACCTAAAAATGATGCCGGGCATGAAAATGCATTTGGATTTGATGGCTGGGATGCTGTAAAAGATTTTGTTCAGGATGTTCATACACTGATGAAAGAGTATACTGTTAAAGAACTGCAGGACAGGGCAAATGGAGATTACAGCAAAATTGAGTATGGGACGTTTAGTGATAGGGAGGTACAGACGGCGCTTAATAACAGCGGCGCGCATATCCATGATCTTGAATCAGAAAGATCATTGGAATCCGGAGAACAGAGACAAATTATTGATGAAAAGCCGGCGCCGGAAGAGACAGACGGCACATTGACACCGAAAGATCAGTTGAAACAAAGGCTTGAAAGCGGTATAAGGCAGGTTATGGACAGCGACCAATTTAAAAATTGGTTAAGAACAGGGGGTAAGCTATATTACAATAATTACAGCTTCCGGAATGCTATGCTGGTATGGCTGCAGAAGCCAGATGCAAGCTATGTCATGGGGTACGAAAAGTGGAAGGAATTTGGCCGCAATGTGGTACAGGGCGCACAAGGGGCTAAGATCTTTATTCCTGTAATGGCAAGCGAAAAATATAAAGGCAGCTTATATGGCATTATCAAAAATAATCTGAACAGCCAACTTTCAAATGATCCTTCCCTTACAGATGCAAGTTACCGTCTTGGAACAAGCAACCTTGAATTTTCCATGAACAGGGCAAACCATCTGGTAGGTCTTAAAGTGAATGGAGTTGAACAAAGAATATTCGCTTCAGACGAAGAAGCAAGGCGTTTTATTGACAGGGCAATAATCGGCAAAGTACCGACAGGGTATAATGTCGGCACAGTATTTGATGCAAAAGATGTAATCATACCGGAATATTTATGGGTTAAGAACGGCTATACCAAAAATGAGATCGCCCCGGATGAAAAAGGAAACCCTGTTAAGAATCATCGTGGGGAAATCAGAATTTTCAACACTCCGGAAAGACAGGCGCGTTTTCAGACAGAACTTGACACCCGCATAGCGGCCAAAGACCCCGTTAAAATGCAAGTCTTATTTGACGCCTGTGTTGCAGCCAGTGCCAGGAAAGGTGTGCCTGTGAGTCTCGCAGATCCGGAGAATGACAGTACCCTTAATGGTGGAGCTAAGGGGTACTATTCACGCATGACCGGTGCCATTGTGGTAGATAAAAATCTTGAAATTACAGAAAGATGCGCTGTTTTGTTTCATGAAATGGGGCACGCTGATTTACATAAAAACCTTGAAGCTCTTGCAGTGTCAATGGGAGAGAAAAAAATCTCTAAGGAAATGCGGGAAGTGCAGGCAGAAGCCGTTGCCTATGCTACAGCAAGCACTTTTGGCATTGAGACTGACACAAGCAGTTTTTCCTATCTGGCAGCTTATTCCCGTGGATTTGAACTGCAGGACTTCCAGAAATCCCTTGATGTAATTTATAGGGAGACACAAGCCTTGACAAATGATATAAAGGCAGAGCTTGATCTTATGGGGCTAAACCTTGACTTGACGGAAAAACCAAGGGAAATGCTTACTAAGGAAACACTTGAAAGCTTATCTACAAAATATATGAATTTCGAGAAGGAGCAGGCAGAAAAGGCACAGGCTGCAATAAACGAACTTCCAAGCCTGATTAAGCAGAACGCAGCAAACCCTGACATCATAGAGGTGCTGAAATATCAGAAAGAAAATCTTGACGGCCGGGAAGCTGACCTGGATGCAATCTTGTCCTCCGTGGAAAGCCTTAACATGGCAAGCACAAGGGATGAGCAGGATAAGGCCATAAGTGTTATTGATGCAGCTATTGAGCGTGTAAACAGAAGTACAGTGGCTTTTAAAGAACTTATTGAAAGGTATGCCCTTCTGACGAGGGAAAATGAACAGGGCAGTTTAAAAGAAGACTTTATCAGAGATCCGCAAAAAACGCTTGATGCTATGAAAAAGGACTTCCCGCAGCTTGCAAAGCTTTCTGATCCGCAGCTGCAGTATATAGCTGAAAGCAAATTTGTGTCGCGTCAATTTTCCGGACTCCTGCAAGAGCATCCGGATGAGTTTGCCAGGAAGGCGGCGGAACGTGCAGCTCTACTGCATAAAGCAGCATCAAAAAATGGAACATTTGTGGAGATAAATTTCTGTGAACAGTGGACAGACACACCTTTTTTCCAAAATGGAACGCTCTGCAGCCCTAAAATAGCGGATAATACTGTTGCGGGCTGTGAGGCGCAGGCCAGGGCATTATCGTATGAGGCAGAAAAGAAGGGAGAATATTTCCCTTATACAAAATGCGACATAACAGTTTTTACCCCGGGCAAAGAGGGGAATCTTTTATCACTTAATACACGGCTAGACATTGGTGACAATGAGCAGGCTAGCCTTAAAGATCATTTGGAACAAGTTTGCTGGCATGGATCAGATTCTGATAAGGAAGTGCTTTCAAAATTTTCTGATTCTCTTTCAGAAAGGGCTGATAAGCGGAAGTTAATAGTGCCGGACTTGGCAGAAGATCCGCCGGCTAACGAAAGCCCCGGGGAAGAAAAAAAAGATAAAAACCTAACAGGAACTGAATGGGGTGAACAGATAAAGAGTAAAAAGGATAATGATTCACAGGAACATAATGAAAAAACCACACAGAACGTAAAAGATAAGGAGAAACGTGACAGAGCAGATTAGGAGGCATAATGGGATTATTTAACAGGCTTCATAAAAGGGATGTCCCGGAAGTAGGAGAAGAAGGCATGGGGGCAGAAGAGTATAAACTTGCGGCATTTGCCCCCCGCAAATTTCCTATGACGAAGGAATTGCGCCGCAGGCAGAGGGAAGATGAACTACGGAAAAAATACTGCGGGAAAGCATCGAAAACTAACAATATGATCTAAGGCGCTTTAAAACATGGAAACTTGACAGAGACTTTACAGTATACTACAATGTAAAGCAAGAAAAAGGGGAAAGCTATGAGCTTTAATATCGGGGAAAATAGCAGCAAATATGTTGTTGTGAGCAACATTACAATGCGATACGCATTTTCTGAAAAAGTGCTTTTTGCTGATTTACGCACATCACACAAGACAGGAAACCATAAAATAGATAGGGAAACAGGAAATCCAATTTTTGATGATATAGGGAATCCTGTGCCAGAAAGAACTTACTCACATTGGGAAGGACGTTTTGTCGGGAATGCTTTTGAAGCCGCGAAAGGACTCAAAAACGGACAGGCTATCAACATTGTAAATGGATGGCTGGATAAAGAAACAAACATATCAAATGGCAAAAAATATACAAATGTTTTTGCTGTGATAACTGATTTTGTCCTGTCTGATGCAGTTGATCCGGATGCAGCTGGCAGCATAGATTGAAAGTCCTGTGGTGTGACATATTATTAGGGAGGCAAGGTCATGACACCAAAGGAATACACAAACACGGCGATAGATACCGTGATTGACCTTGCGGCAGAACAAGGGATTAAATACCGCAGGGGTGATTTTGGAGTTCCGGAACTGGATGAGGGTTTCCTCAAACAGGATAATGATGATTATAAGGAACTTAACCTTGTTGGTTTTATTGGTAATGTTCATGATTTCTCTGGCGTTACAGTCAGCCTTTCTTATTCTTTTGCCAGGACGGGGAAAAAACTAAAGGCGAACAAGAATGGGTTTTATATGTACCAATACTGCAGTGTTCGGGAAATGGAAATATCCTTTAGATTTTCCATTAATGACCTGGAATTATTATGTACAAAAAGGGCGCCCGTCCAGAAAAAAGCGGGGGAAATCATCAAGAGGGCATATAAGTTATTTACGGATCCTGAACACGCCGGCGAAATGGAAGCCATTTCTGCAAGCATGATGGCACAGGAATTGCTTGCAGAGTGTATCCCTGGGATAGAGAATACAGATAAAATGGAGCAAGTATCTGCAGACACCGGTCCCGGAAAAAAGTGGAAGCACTCCCTGTCGAATACGATAGCAACCAGCTGCCGCTGCATGTGTTACTGTCGGGAGCAGAACGAGATTGTTTTTTGGGGATACTTAAATGACGTGCTGATTGCAAGAATGATGTTCCTGTATCTCTTTAAGGTGGGGAACAGTCTGGCCGCAAAGCATATTAAAGCTTGCCGGGAACGTGGTGAATGGAAAACATCGGATCTTTACGAACACTTTTACAGTGGATTCTGTGAGAGGATAGGAGCAGAACTGGAAAAAAACCATGCTTCTCTTATGTTGTACACACCGCAGGAAGTCATTGAAGATTTCAAGTCATTTTCTGCCGGTTTACCTGGTACAAAGGATTTAAGTGACAACAGCTGTAAAGCCAAGGAATCAGAAATTCTTGCCCGGCTGACTAAAGTGGCATCAACAAACGGCATGACGCTCACATATATGCACAAGTTCTTTTTCCTGCGGCTGCTTGATTATGCTGAAAAAAACGGGGAGAATACGGAAACCGGGTTGTCTGTTGCCCTTTCTGTGTCGGGTCTTTCTAATGCTTTAAATATTCCGCTGAAGACGGTTTCATACAGTCTGAAAAGCCTTGTATCCTGTGGGGTGCTTTATAGGGAAAGCGGAGAAAAAACATTCCCTCGAAGTCCTTCTTTGACAATAATAAACAATAAAATATATGAAAAGGAGACAGAGTTATGAAACAGATGATAGATATAGAACTTTTTGACAATGATGAAAGAATAATTATAAATAAGGGATGCGAAAATATGCCTATTGCCGGTTTTACGCGGGCAGGGTTTCTTTCAAATCTTTCCTTTTCCCGGAATATCAGTACAGATCCGGATGTTATAGCATTGCTTGATGGGCTGGCTGAAAAAATATCCCATATGTCTGATGATGATTGGGAGAGCATGAAGGTGAAAATCCCTTTTGAGGTTTATTATGATGCAGAAGATTATGAAGGTTGAAAATTTTTGCTGCATTTTTTTACATCTATCCCCAACCAGTATTTTGTAAGAGCCTATCTGACGGAAGTGCATGTCAGATATTTCTAACAAAATACATCCTTCCCCCTACATGACACAGGTGAGGGAGGAAGGAAAAAACAAAAGGCAGAAAAACACTGAGACTTCCTCTGTCTGTCAAGGGGCTTTCACGGCATAATCGCTACGCTTTTATTCCATGACCCCTTGACAGACAGGGATTCATGGGGGCACATAGGCTGCGCCTATACGAAGCTGATTGGATCAATACCAATCACCCCGTATAGGCGTAGCCTAAGTTTAACCCATGAACCGTCTTAACACAAAAGATCATGGGGCTGCGCACCCCATACCTGCGGCACCTGCCGAAGCTGATTAAAAGGATAAAGCCGAATTCGTAATCACGGTGATTAACTTGCAGTTGCATAACTGACGATACACTTGACAATGTATATACGTCATGCTATAATTAAGTAAATAACATAATTATTGGAAAGAGGTGTTTGTAATGGGGGATTTTAAAACGTTATCGGAGGAAATGGAAAAGCTGCAGAAACAGATAGATAATCTCTTTTATATTTCTGATTATCAGGAGTATGATGATTTGAGTGGGTTATCTGATTATATGCAGATCAACACGCCGGATCAGCGGCAGCTCCTTGAGGAATATCGCAATATCCTTTACCGGCTGGAAGATATAAAAGAGACATTTCATTTCCTTGCCCGCCCTATCCTGGAAGTGGGGACGCTGCATATAAACAGCCAGGGCAGATATGAAACAGATAGTGGGTACTACTATACCAGCGGAACCCGCATTGAATTTTTGCGTACAGATGAAGTATATAACCATGATACTGATAAATGGGAATCTATCAAAACCTGGACTGCTTCAAGGGTGGAAAGCGAGGGCGGAAACTATTTTATTGTCGGTTATCCGGATTTGGACATGTCCAGAATTACAGTGCGGGTAAGAAAATAAGGCTGCATGAGGGAATGAAGCAAATAATCCGGAATGAAACTCCGGATTATTTTTTTCTGCAGCTTATTTTTAATAATGATCCCTGCAGGAGGCAATGATGATTGAACCATCTTCAATGCAATATACGAGCCTGTTCGCCTCATCAATGCGCCGGCTCCACATGCCGCTTAAATTGTGTTTCAGCGGTTCCGGCTTGCCAGTTCCATTAAAAGCATCCCGCTGTATATCTCTTAGCAGTGAATTGATGCGCTTTAGTGTCTTTTTGTCCTGGTTCTGCCAGTAGCAGTAATCTTCCCAGGCGCTTTCTTCCCATAGTATCCTCATCAATCCACCTCTAACAATTCATGTTCTTCCAAGTGTGCGCTTCCGTCCTTTATGCTTTTCACTATCTTTTCGAGACGCTGGATATTCTTTTCAGAATAAAAGGGATCCACAGATACCTCAAAGGGGATTCGTTTTTCGCGGCTTACCTTTTTGGCAAAAATTGTAAACGCCGCACTCATTGACAGACCAAGTTCAGAACATGTCTGCTCCATGCTTTTCTTTACATCTGCATCCAGACGAAAATTAACATTAACTCCTTGTGCCATATGAAACACTCCTTTCTACATTTATATTATATATCCTTTTTTAATAAATATGCAATGATTTTTCTTTACATTTTCATTACAAATTATGGGGCGATTTATTTTGCTATTTAATCACGGTGATAATTTTTATGAATAGCGGCCTTTTAATTGATATAAAAGAGGAAGTCTGTTATAGTTTATTGTAAGATGATAAACCTTTAAAGGGGGTACATAAGATGGATGATGATAAAGAAATTATCCTTACATTGCAATATGAGGATGGAACCCAGGGGAAAAGGAAACTCCTGACAATATTTGAAGCAGATAATGGAAATGAGTATGCTGCATTGATTGTGCTTAATGATGACGATAGTGTGCAGGATGGGGCAGATATAGAACTTGTCCGGGTGAAGCCATATCAGGATGAAAATATGGAAGAAGATTATATTATTGAGGGGATCACTTCTGAAGCAGAACTGCAGGCTGCCATAGAGGCATTTGATCGCCTGGCGTCGGTTGAAAATGCAGAAGCTGAAAACGACTTATTGACACTTTCTTTCAAAAATGAAAATGGGCAGTTTGAGGATTGGAGTGTCGTTGACGTGTTCGATCATAACGGGCGCAAATATATCGCCCTCATACCTTTATCAGAAGTTAAGGGTAACGGAGATGTCAACATCCATCTGATGCGCCTGAAGCTGACAGTACAATCAGGTATTGAGGGGTGTGAGGTGTTTTCCATACCGTCAGATATGGAGTATGATGAAGTGGAGAGAGTATTTCAAAACCGCGTCAATGAAGCGCAGCTTTGAAGAATAAAAACTTTTCGCAGTAAATATCCTGAATTTTCCCATCCTTCCTCCTGATGTTGTAAAATAATAGAAAGAAATTTTACGCACAGGAGGAAAGATCATTGAAAAA
>JAAVBM010000110.1 GCA_014803505.1 bacterium
ATAATCTGCTCGACTTCTTTGTTTCGCTAGCTTTCGCTTTGCGTTTATTCTTGTCTTGAATCATTTTCTTTGAAATTAACAAGTTTCTTCGTTTTCAGCTATTCTGTTTTCAATGTTCAATTTATGCAAAATCCAATATCAATACAGCTACCGGATCCCTTATCTTTACTCGATAACCTCTCGAGCTTTCTTATCATATCACCTGAATTTATAATGTCAAGTGTTTATTTTTCCTTACTCTAATCTTTAATAAAACTTTCGTTTTTTAGATAAATTCTAAGTATCTGGTTTTATAAATTTTTAAGTTCGTTGTGCGCTCTGCACATTTACTATCTTAGAACTAAAAAAATTTAATTTCAAGTCTTTTGTTTTATATTCTTAATAATTCGTTACAAATTATTTCGAATGTTCACTATATAAAGATTAGTCTACCGAGAAAATCTCACGAATATCGTCCATTGTTAGGGATTTAGTAATGTTTCTATCTACAGAAATTACACTATCAACAAGGTTACGCTTAACCGTTTTTAGTTTTTGAATTTTTTCTTCTACAGTATTTCTTGTTATTAATCTGTATACAAAGACTTTTTTCTTTTGACCAATACGATACGCACGGTCAGTTGCTTGGTCTTCAACCGCAGGATTCCACCAAGGATCATAGTGAATTACATAATCAGCACCTGTTAAATTCAACCCTGTTCCACCTGCCTTCAAACTGATTAAGAATATTGGTATCGTTGGATCAGAATTAAATCTCTCAACAGCACCTTGCCTATCTTTTGTTTTACCTGTTAAGTATTCATATTTAATACCTGATTTATCTAACCAAACTTTTACGATATCTAACATGTCTACAAACTGACTGAATAAAAGAATTCTGTGTCCTTCAGAAATAATTTCTTCAAGCATGACTTTAAGTTTTTCAAATTTACCGGACGAAATAACATTTTTAACATTATCTTTATCATACAACCTTGGGTGACAGCAAATTTGACGCATGCGCAATAACGCAGAGAATATTGATAACCTGCTTTTTTCAAGTCCATTTTGTTCAATAGATTTAAATAATTCTTCTTTTGTACTATCAAGAACTTGCAAGTAGAAATCTTTTTGTTCATCAGTAAGTTCGCAGTATGCGATATTTTCAACTTTATCCGGAAGATCTTTTGCAACATCACGTTTCATACGACGCAAGATAAACGGATAAATTTGTAATTTTAAACGTTTTTCAACGATTTTATCCTGACGTTCCATGATTGGATTTACATATCTGGAATTAAAATCAGCCATAGAGAATAAGAATCCTGGCATTAAGAAATCAAATACTGACCACAATTCTTCTAATTTATTCTCAATCGGAGTACCTGAAAGAGCCAATTTATGTTGAGAATTTAATTGCTTTACAGCTTGAGCTGTTTGAGAAGTAGCATTTTTAATATTTTGAGATTCATCCAAAATCACATAACGGAAATTGATATCCTTTAGCTTAGCAATATCTCTTCTAACAAGAGCATAACTTGTAATAACAACATCGTATTCCGGAATTTTTTTAAAGAACTGTTTTCTTTCTCCACCTTGCAATTTCAAACATGACAAAGTCGGTGCAAATTTTTCAATTTCAGACTCCCAGTTAAACACAACTGTTGTTGGAGCAATTACTAGAGTCGGCATTGGACCGTCTTCTTCTTTAGCTTTCTGCAACAAGGTCAGAGCTTGTAACGTTTTACCAAGCCCCATATCATCTGCCAAAATACCATTTAATCCGTATTTGTACATGAACCATAACCAACCAAAGCCTTTTAACTGGTATTCACGAAATTCCGCATTTATCCCTGTTGGCAATGATAAATCATCAGTTGTAGAGAATGTAGACATTTGATCCCAGAATTTTTCAAAACGTTCACTTAATATAAGCTCTACACCTAAATTCTTAAGTTCATTAATTAAACCTGCACGATAAGTTTTTACAGTAAAACGATTATCCGGATTTCTGTAAACATCAAACGAGTTGAAAGAACGCATCATTGAATAAATGTTTTGAGCAGGATATTCAACAAAACCTAAACTTCTTATACGTGCATATTTCTCGTCATTCTGAATTGTATCGTAAATATCGTCAAAATTAATGACTTCTTCGCCTGCTTGACCATATATATTTATATCAAAACTATCAGGTTGTTCATCCGAAAAATCAATTTTTGCACAAAGTTTAAACGGCTCATCCATTAATTTAAAGAATGACATATCATCCTTTTCTTCAAATTTCCAACCTTCACCGGCTTGTTTTAAGTAATAATTATAGAAATCAATTGCTGTTTCTTTTTCCAATGCTAAATTATTTGTTTGCATAGGAACAAATTTACAAGCCAAAAGCATAGCATAAGCAGCATTCTCATGTTTAATATTACGTTTAACCCAATAAATGATATCTTCGTCCGGTTTTTTAACAGTAATATAAGGAGCTTTTTCATTAGACGTTTTTGAGTATGGCACTCTTACACCATCATATTCAAAATCCAGAGAAGCTTTCAATGATTGATCATAATCAATCCCCATTGATACAACATTAATTGGTGGACGCTCTTCAAGCATAAGCTTAGAAATTTTATCATCAATTACAACATCCATGACTTCTCTAAGCTTTGGCAAATCCTCATAAATAAATTTACCGCACTCAGCATCTTTCAAATCTGTAAAAGAAGATTTAATAAGATTTTGTGGAAGTGCCTGAATTGCAACATTTGTAGGGAAAATAACATTTTTATACCTACCCCATTTCAAATGTCTTGAAAAATATCTTACTTCTTCAAAAGGATAGACATCTTCTTTATCCGGTCTTTGCCATTCAAGAGACAGCAACAATGTTCCTGCAACATTTGACGTATTTACATATAGAACAAGCTTCCACTCCTCATCTGTAAATTTCAATCTTTCTTTTGTTTTTTCATCAAGTACTTCATCAGCCTTAGCCAACAATGAGAATAACGGACCAAACTTTGCAATAGGAATATCGTACCAACCCGCTTTTTTATCCTGTCTTGCCACAGTTAATAATTGTTGAAAAACTAAAAGTTCAATTTTTTGAGAATTATTTAGTTCAAAATTTTTATCTTGCTTTTGCGCTTCTAAAACCGCACGCAAAATAGGTTCAATTTGTCTAACAACCTTACCAGTTTCTCTAGCTCTTACTAAGACAGAAAAGAAATTTGCTTTTCGTTTAGGATTGAAATGGAAAATATAACTTCCTTGAGGTTCATCAGTCAAAGCTGTATTTTCATCAGGAAAATCAAATTCCATGCCAAACTTAGTTTCTAACCAATCCTCATAAGCATGCTCATCAATAGCTTTTAAAGCTACAGCGACTGCATGTTTACACCATTCATCTTTCAATGGGCAATTACAACGAGCTTCAACTTTATTTTTCTTAAATATCAAGTCCGTATTATAATGAGCTTGAAAATTACCCTTAACTTTACCCATATAAAAGTTTTTTTCAGGATAGTTATCAAATACCATGTCTTTTTGATGGTATTCATAACCTCTGCGCCAATTACCGGCACCCGCTTTTTCTTTTATAAACTTGTAATTAAATTCTGTGTTACTCATCGATGGAGTATATCTCTTTCCTTCTAAGGGATCAATCTTCCAAATAGATATAAATCTACAATAAAAACCCTTAACTTAACCAGAATTATAACCGACAAAAAATAAAAAGGCAAGTGGTTAAATATTTTTAACAAAAACAAAAGACCTTTCATAACGAAAGGTCTTTTGTTTTTTAATAAACTTATATTAGTTTTTCTTACCGTATCTTTTGTTAAATCTTTCAACTCTACCTTCTGAGTCAAGGATTTTTTGTTGACCAGTATAGAATGGGTGGCAATTGTTACAAATTTCAACTGTTAAACCTTCAACTACTGAACCAGTTTCAATTTCGTTACCACATACACATTTAATAGTTGTTTTCTTATAATCAGGATGAATTCCGTTTTTCATTTTTACCTCTTTCCTTCAAGATTCCAAACTTGAATATTTGTTTATTTACATTCGACTATCAAAATTCTATAATACTAAATCTGTAAAATCAAGTCTTTTTTACAAATATTAAATTCTACCATTTTTTAAATATAAAAAACACTGCAAGAACTAAGAAGCAAAAACCTACCAAGTAATTCCATTTGAACTGTTCTTTCAAATAAAAAACAGAAAAAAAGCCAAAAACAACAAGTGTTATAACTTCCTGAATCGTTTTTAATTGCGCAGCATTATAAATTCCATATCCCATTCTATTTGCAGGAACTTGAAAACAATACTCAAAAAGAGCAATTCCCCAACTTATAAGAACAACTATCCACAATGCAGTATTTTTGAATTTTAAATGCCCATACCATGCAAATGTCATAAATATATTAGAAATTAATAATAGAAATATTGGCATAATAGCTCGTATCATAATTTAAAAACCCTCATTTTTCTAGCTTTTCACACTAAAAATTATAAAACAAATAAAAATGCTTGACAGCAAAATTTTTTTTGCTTATAATCAATTACATAAGCACATGCCGGTATAGCTCAATTGGCAGAGCAACGGTTTTGTAAACCGTAGGTTGTAGGTTCGAGTCCCATTACCGGCTTTTTTACTGAAAAAATTGAGCCCAAGCAAGTCTTTCAACCGAAAGTAAGGTGGACTTTATAAAAGAAAACTGAAACCGTAAGGTACTTGCCAATGACTCTCAGTAAAATAACTCAAGCCCTTGTGGCTCAGAGGTAGAGCACTCCCTTGGTAAGGGAGAGGTCACGAGTTCAAGTCTCGTCAAGGGCATTTTTAAATGCCTGAGAAAACCTTACAGGGTGGCAGTTTGAAAATTGAATATGGGTAGGTGGCCGAGTGGCTAAAGGCGACAGACTGTAAATCTGTTCTCGCGAGAGTACGGTGGTTCGAATCCACCCCTGCCCAAATCTTTTAAGACTTCCCTAATCGGAAGTCTTTTTAAATTATTTGGGGGATATTATGGATAAGATAAATACAAAACCAAAAAGAGAACTTCTTAATTATATAAATGTTTTTAGAGGACTTGCTATACTGTTAATTGTTGCAGGACATACAATGCAATTTGGTAACAAAGGAAGCTGGATTCAAAATATATCATTTGAGGTTTTTGCAGGTGGAACAGCTGCATTCATTTTTATTGCAGGTTTTTTATTTCAACATTTATCTGATAAGTTTGAATATAAAACCTACTTACAAAAAAAATTGATTAACGTAATTGTACCTTATATAATTACTGCAATACCTGGGATTATATTATGTTTCACCATGCCTGCAGCTTATGGAAATCCGTTTGAAGGTTTAAACCCATTTGCCCAAATTGGAATATTTTTAACAACAGGTAGAATTCATAATGTTCCGGCATGGTATATACCAATGATTTGTATTTTCTTTTTACTTTCAGATTTATTTTTAGTACTAGAAAGAAAAAAAATCTTATATAAATTATTACCGATATTACTATTGGTTACTATATTTGTTCCACGAATGGCAATCGAACCCGAAAGTGTTGCTCATTTAAGCTATGGAGCCAAATATCTTGAATACTTAAAATACATATTAAACGGATTTGTACATTTTGCATCTCTTTACATCTTAGGAATGTATTTCTCGGCTAACAAAAATAAAATTGATTTATGCTATAACTTCCGATATCTTTTAATCGGACTTATGTTAATAACTTCGGCATTAGATGTTTATTTATTACACAAATACAATATCACTAACGGAACCGTTTCCAAAACATTTCTAACATTGATTATTTTAGGATATTTAAAACATTACGACACTCAAATAAAAGATTGTGTTGTATTCAATAAAAGTATGGATTTTATAGCAAAATACAGCTTTTCATTATTCTTTGTTCACTGGTATTTTGTATTTTTATTCAAAGAATTATTCCACACAGCAAAAGTAATCCCTGTAAATTCAACTCCTGAATTCTTTATCGCACTTGGATTAATCATTATCAGATATATATTTGTTACAGGAATAAGTTTAGGCTTGATGTACGGACTAAAAACACTGCTTACTAAACTTAATTGTAAAAATACACGTGCAATTATCGGAGTATAAATATGATAATTAACACAGGAGGCAGAACTGATACTGTCAATTACTACAGCGAGTGGTTATTAAACAGGTTTAATGAAGGCTTTGTATATTCAAGAAATCCAATGTATCCACAGCAAGTTTACAAATATAAGTTAACACCTGACGTTGTAGATTGCGTAATATTCTGTTCTAAAAATTATGAACCAATATTAAATCGATTACATGAGATTTCTGACAAATTCAATATATTCTGTCATTATACTATTACTGCTTATGATACCGATATAGAACCAAACGTTCCATCAATCAATGAAAGCATAGAAACTTTAATAAAACTATCTCAACTTATAGGAAAAGAAAAAATTGCTTGGCGTTATGATCCAATACTTCTAACTCCTAAATACACTATTCAAAAACACTTGGAAACTTTTGAATACATGACATCAAGACTTGCGCCGTACATTTCATTCTGTATATTCAGCTTTGTCGAAATATATAAAAAGCTAGAACAAAACATGCCTGAAATTTCAGAATTAAACGAACAGGATAAAAATACATTAGCAAATGGTTTAGGAGAAATTGCAAGAAAACATAATATGCGAATCCAAACTTGCGCAACAGAAGAAGATTACACTAAATTTGGAATTGACATATCAGGCTGTATGACCAGTAAAATACTTGAACAAGCTAACAATATTAAATTTAAAAAAGTTTCACATAAAGGAATGAGAAAAAATTGCAGATGCATGCCAACCAGAGATATTGGAGCTTACAATACTTGCCCAAACGGATGCAAGTATTGCTATGCAAATAAAAATCCTGAGATTGCAATACGAAATTGTAAAACACATAATCCGAAATCACCAATTTTACTAGGAAACATTCTGGAAACAGATATAATCAAAGATGCGGCTCAAGAAAGTTTTTTAGTAGATCAATGCACTTTATTTTAAAGATATTGTATCCTTTAAATCTTCTATAAACTCCTCTCTATATAAGAATCCCAAATGAGCACCATTATCCAAAAGGACTGTTTTATTTCCGGAATATTGTTTCAAACGCTTTAATTGATTTTGATTAGTGAGATAATCCGTTAATGAGTGATATATTTTATAGTTGTCACTATTTTCCAAAAAATCAGAAATAGAATGTAAACTGGACTCATATGACAAATCATCACTCGTTCCTCCTGAAGCAAGTAAATATTTTTCAGCATAGTCCTGATAATTCATATTATTGATTGTTTGATATATATCAGTTTTGGTAGACTTTGAACCATTCTCTATTGTAAATATCAAATCCGATAATTTTTGGTGCATTATAAATCCAGTAATTAATTTACCCTCTTCATCAGTAAAAGGAAGCGAAGTAATTTCTTTCTTTGCTTCATCTTTTGATTCATATAATTTTAAAACCTTCGCTGCAGTATAAGCAACTCGTTTTTTTAAGTCTTCAGAAGAGTTATTCCATTCTTCTGAATTTTTATCAATTTGCTTCATCGCATAAATCAACTCTACAGGAGGACAGATCGATATAACTTTTGTATTTCCCAAAGTGTTATCTCTGGATTCTTTTTCTCCAAGAAATAAAGCTGTTAAAGCACCAAATGAAGTTCCTATAATAACTTTATCACCAAATTGACATTTATATTTATCTTGCAAAGAATCAAGGATTTTACCCGTAAGAACTCGTAAAGCCTCAGCATCTTTTGCAGGTAAACCCGGATGATATCCATCGGGCATACTTTTTACAAATTCCCACTGAAAATGACTGCCCTGAATCACTACCGAATACCCTGCATCATAAAAGATTTTAGCCAATAAGACAGAATGGCTTGACATAATACCCTCTCCAATTGAAGGATAAACAATTGCAACAGGAGAATTTTTATCCTTTTGCATAATATATCGGTATCGATAATTATCTTTGCCTTCTGTCATACTGACAGAAGATGTTCTTATTCTTTTACTAAAACTTCTATTCCAGATAGATAATTCGTTCCAAACAGATTCATCTACACCAGGTAAATCAAATAACGCAGTTCGCATTGAATCAACTACGGGAGTTTGAGGATTGTATCCAAACAAAAAGATATCCGCTCCAAGTTTAAAATTCTCTGTACTGTAGTTCTTTAAAAAATCATCAATATTAGTCCCGCCTTTAAGGATATCAGGCATGTAAATTTCTGAAGTTACCTCTGTTTTAACTAATCTATCAGACTGTTTTTCAATTGCCGAAGATGTTTTTTGCACATCAACAACAGGTTTTTGTGCAATCTTTGTATCATCATCTTTATTTACAGTCATCAGGTCTTTTGAGATATCAATTCTATCAAGATTTGTACATCTTATATAGTTCTCAAGCCCAAAAATCTTTTTTGCTATATCATAAGGATCAGCATAAGTTGATTCAACCATTTTGATTAAAGGCTGCATATAAGAAGTTTTATTTACAGTTAAGCCAGCCTTAATTATTGCTAAAACAGGAGTAGCAATATATGAACCAGGATTCAATGCAGTATCCAAAAGCCTACCAGCCAATCCTCGTAAACTGGTAAATGAAATTACAGGAAAAACAAAATACGGTCCGGATTTCAAGTTACAACCCGCTAAAGCTTGTTCCATATTTTCATGAGCCTGCTCAATTTTAAACAACTTCTTTGCAGGATCATATAGTCCGCCCAAACCAATTATTGTATTTGTGAAAAATCTTATGGTTTCTTTTTTCGAAGTTTCAAAATCTCTTTGAATTAAACTACTAATAAGTCTAATAGGATATTCAATATTATTAGTTAAAGATTGAATTCTATCCATACCATATTCAGGCATGATAGAAGCCCATAAAATATGTACAGGTCTAATCGCATATTTATTTAATTTCAAATTAAAATTAAACATTTTACGATTGAAATTTTCCCATTTATCTTCACCAATATAAGCATGTGAATAATCAGGATATTTAGATTCATAAGCAAAAACTAAAATATTCTGAGTTAAAAAACAGAATAAAATCCCAATAGTTATAAAACTTTTCTTAAACATCATAATCCTCTTTTTTATTTATTTTCTCTTGATTGCCGGGATTTAATTGTATTTAAGATAAGTACAAAAAGCATTGGACAATAGTTTATCTATTTGTATAATAATTATTACGCAAAAATTAATATTCTCAGGTTTTATATACCCATAAAAGGACACCCCATGGAAATAAGAACAATTACAAATACCCCAAAAACAACATTTACATCATTAAAAAGCCCTATTCAACCGGTAAAAATTTTATCCCAAATGGGTGAAATAACTATGCAAGAAGCCACAAAAACTGATATTGAACCAGTTGCAAAGTTAATTAGAAAAAAAGAAACTCTTTCTTATAAAATTAGACATCTGTACGGACCAAGAGAAAAAACACGTCAAGCTCGTGAAGAATTCAAGGCTATGAATAAGTATCAATGGTTAAAAGACATAAAAAACATGTTGAATAATATGTTACAAAAACCGGATGGAAATTCTTCACTGCTAGTAGCAAAAAATAAAGACGGAAAAGTTATAGGCTTTGCAACAATGCAAAGCTTAGATGGAGTTTCGAAACCAATTGGTGTAATTGATAATGCATATCTTGAATATCAATATCGTAACGAAAATATTGGAGAACATTTATTATTTAATATATTAAAAGCTGCAAAAAACCAATTTACCCATGTTGTCACAAAAATTATACCATTAGATTTTGGTCATAATTCTTACTATTCTCGTGGATTCAGAACAATACCCAAAGACTCACCTGATGCCGAATTTCTACACAAAAAATTTGACACAGAATCTCACATAAGCTGGGGTATTAAAAAAATACAATAATATATTTATCGTCCGTTAAATTTTGCATCGACAAGCTTATATATTATACTATTGCCCTTCTGTTCTGATTCAAAATAAGCATCAAAATGCGAATTATTAGGATTGAATATCGAAAGAATCTCCCTTATAGTTCTCTTAACCGTATCATGATAAGCCCAACCGACTCTAGTTTCAGCCATTATGTCTTCAGCTGATAAATATTTTTGAGCTTCTTTATCACTAATTTTATAATAGGATTTTATATACTCTTTTCTGGAATTTAATTCCCGCCGGATTTGTCCAATAGGTTTTGCAGCTTCATCAACAATATCAATTGAATTTCCTGTTAAAATATAAGCCTCCTGCTCTCTCAAACTATTGGTAGTATAAAAAGAACGAACAACTCTTCTCTGATTATAATCTGAATCTCTATTCATGAAAAATTTTACTAAGCGTTCTCGCATAGATTTATCATTAGTTGTTTCATTTTTAATTTGTTTTTTGGGCTTTCCGTCCAAAGCTCTTAAATTATCATTATAATTACGATTTAACCAAGATATAAGTTTTCTTTGCAGAGTTCTAATCTTTTTTGAACAAGCAACCTCTTCATAATCTCCTCTGCCATTTTTTACAAAATATCTAGCAGGATGAATAGCTGTGAAGCTAGCTTGCTGAGCATAAGACCTATTTCTAAAAAGATCATTACTTCCTATTCTCATTTTACCCCTTTAAACTTCTAACCTGACAGAAAACAATTTTAATTACTATATTTAAACTTATAATTAAAAATACTACAAGTTATTATATAACTTAACTAAAGAGTTGTAACAGAAATTTACAATACAAATCTTTACAACTGTTAAAAATCTGACAGATATGATAAATTTAATAAGTATAAATAAAAAGGAGGGGGATATGAAAAATATCTTAAAAACAGTTTTATCATTGGCTGTTTTAGCAATTAGTATTGCTCCAGCACTTGCGTTTCCGGATGTAAGTGATGATTACTGGGCAGCAAAACAGATAAA
>JAAVBM010000111.1 GCA_014803505.1 bacterium
GCACAAGAAGAGACCACTAATATTCTATTTGCAGAACAAGGCTTAAAAGATAACGTAAGAACTACAGTAGAAGAAGTTGCTTATTCTCCAATATATAAATATACAGTAAGCTACGATAACAGAGATGATGGTGGTTATTTTGTATTCAGTCGACCATCAACAGCTGCAAGTTCGGGAGGGAATAATACTTCAGGAGGAAATAATCCTTCAGACGCATTCAATCCAAGTGTTCTAGCTGCACCTGTTTCAAGCGTAGCTGCAGCCAAAGCTACTGTCAATGAAACTTTCAAATACGTTTTTGAACATGCAGACGCATTTACTAAAATGCCACAAATAGAACGTATGGCAAAAATAAACGCCAACAAATACACTCTTTCAACAGATTTCAATGGAAACAGAGGTTCGTTATGCTACGAACACAATAACAAAGCAGCTTGGTTTAGACCTTATGTAACCTTCGAAAACTTACATCTCAAAAATGGTCCAAAAGTAAATACTATTTCATATGGATCTTTAGCTGGATTCGATACGAATTTTAATGAACACAAATACGGATGGCACAGCGTTGGTACAGGATACATCGGGTACAATGGTTCTAACTTACACTATAAAAGCGTTGATACAACTACGAATGGAGGATTACTTGGTTATACTCATACTATGTATAAAGGAAACTTCTGGTCTGCGTTAACACTATCTGCAGGGGCAAGTGTTGGTGAAAGCAGAACAATGTATGGCAAAGAAGAATTCACAAGCTTAATGGCAGGTGTTGGCTCTAAAACAGGATATAACCTAGAATTTAAAGAAGGTAAATATATCTTACAACCAATAATGTTTATGAGCTATACAATGGTAAATACCTTTGATTATACAAATGCCGCAGGAGTAAAAGTAAAACCAAGTCCGGCACATAGCATTCAAATAAACCCAAGCATTCGCTTCATAACAAACACAAAAAATGGTTGGCAGCCATATGCAAGTGTTGGTATGGTATGGAATGTATTAAACGAAAACAAAGTAACTGCCAATAGTGTACGCTTACCGGAAATGGGAATGAAGCCATATGTAGAATATGGAATAGGTATACAACGTAATTGGAAAGATAAATTCACCGCTTTTGGACAAGCTATGTTACGCAGCGGCGGACGTAATGGTATATCACTAACAGCAGGATTCCGTTGGGCGTTAGGTAAAGATAAGGAAGACAAGGTCGAAAATATAAACAAAACGAAGAAAGTTATAAAACAATATAATAAAACAACAAGATCAGCAACATCAGCTGTATTGAAACAATTGTAACCTTATTACATAAAAACAGAAAAAAGAGGCACAATTAAAAAATCGCGCCTCTTTTATTTTTTGATGATTTAGAATTATTTTACTAATTCACCAACAGCTTTGAACATAGCCATACGTTTTGCGGCATCAGCTTCAGCTTGTGAGTAAAGAGCTTCAGCAGCTGCAGGATTAGTTTTAAGTAATGACTTATAACGTCCTTCAGATCTGATAAAGTCTTGGTAATTTCCACTAGGTTCTTTAGCATCCCAAGTAAATGGATTTTCATTTGCCGGGTTGTATCTGTAAAGTGGGAAGTAACCAGCTTCAACTGCACGTTTTTGTTCAGTTTGAGTTTTACTCATATCGATACCGTGAGCAATACATGGAGCATATGCAAAGATGATTGATGGTCCGTTGTATGCTTCAGCTTCTTGGAACGCTTTAAGAGTTTGACCTCTATCAGCACCCAATGCTACTGATGCAACATATACATAACCATAAGACATACTCATTAAGCCCATATTTTTCTTGTAAGTTGGTTTACCACCTGTAGCAAACTTAGCAACAGCACCAGTAGGTGTTGATTTAGAAGCTTGACCACCAGTGTTAGAGTAAACTTCAGTATCAAGAACAAGGATATTAACGTTTCTGTTTTGAGCAAGAACGTGGTCAATACCGCCGTAACCGATATCGTTAGCCCAACCGTCACCACCAATAATCCAGATTGATTTATCAGTGAAGTAGTCTTGAAGTTCTCTAACTTTAGCTAAATCTGGACATCCACAGTCAGCATATTTTGCAAGAACTTCTTTAGCATTATTTTGAGCTGCAACAGCTTCTTCAGTTTTTGAATTATCGAAGTGAGCCATAGCACCTTCTAGAGCTTCTTTCAAGTCAGCTGGAGTTTTTTCATTTTCAAGAACTTTTTCAACATAAGTTTTTAAAGTATCTCTGTTTGAATCAACTGCCAATCTCATACCGAAACCAAATTCTGCGTTGTCTTCGAATAATGAGTTAGCCCAAGCCGGACCTCTGCCTTCTTTAGTTTTTGTATAAGGAATTGTTGGGAATGTTCCTGAGTAAATTGAAGAACAACCAGTTGCGTTAGCAACAATAGCATTTTCACCAAACAATTGTGATACAAGTTTAACATATGGAGTTTCACCACAACCAGCACAAGCACCTGAGAATTCGAATAATGGTTTTCTCAACATAGCGCCTTTGATAGTTTTTGTAGTATTTTTACCCATTACGTTATCAGGTAATTCATCAAAGAATTTTTCATTTACTAATTCGCAAGCTTCAACTTCTTTTTCAATAGTTGACCAAGTTAATGCTTGTTTTTCAGGATTTTTATTTGCAGGACATTGGTCTAAGCAAACACCACAACCTGTACAATCTTCACAGTAAACTTGAACTTTGAATTTTTCACCGTTTGCATTTGGTCTAGCTTCAATTGTATTGAATGAAGCAGGAGCATCTTTCAAGTTTTCAGCTTCAACCAATTTAGTTCTGATTGCTGCGTGTGGACATGCTGAAGCACAGATACCACATTGTAAACAGTTTTCTGAATTCCAGTGAGGAACACGAGGAGCAATACCACGTTTTTCTAAGCAAGCTGTACCAGTTGGAATTACACCATCATTAGACATAGCTGAAACAGGGATATCATCACCTTTTTGTCTCATTGAAGGTTCAATGATTTTCTTAGCGAATTCTGAAGCATCGTCAGAAATCAATTTAACATCATCAACACATCCAACTCCGTCTAAAGTTGCAGGAACAGGAACTTCTTCAGTTGCGTTAACAGCAGCATCGATCAATGCTAAGTTCATATTAACAACGTCATCACCTTTTTTCTTAAAGGTTTTCTTAGTCATTTCTTTCATACCTTCAAGAGCTTGTTCAAACGGAATAATTCCTGAAACTTTGAAGTAAGCAACCATCATAACTGTGTTTGCACCTTTACCTCTTAAACCAGGCTGTTCTTTGATAAGTTTTTCAGCATCCACGTTGTAGAATTTGATTTTCTTATCAATGATAGTTTTTTGCATATCACGAGTTAAGTGAGCAAAAGCTTCTTCTTTTGTATATGGTGAATTTAATAAGAATGTTCCACCTTCTTTAATACCTTTTAACAAGTCATATCTGCCAACGTAAGCATGAGCTGAGCAAGAAACGAAGTCAGGAGCTGTAATTAGGTAAGTAGATTTGATGTGTTCATCACCGAATCTCAAGTGAGAAACAGTTACACCAAATGATTTTTTAGAGTCATAAGCAAAGTATGCTTGAGCATCTTTGTTTGTATATTGACCAATGATTTTAATTGAGTTTTTGTTAGCACCAACAGTACCATCAGAACCCAATCCCCAGAACATACAGTTTGTAGTACCTGCAGGTTCAGTAACGATGTGTTCTTCAATTTTTAAAGATTTATGAGTTACGTCATCTTCGATACCAACTGTAAATCCGTGGAAACCGATATTTTCAGAGTGTTTGTAAATAGCAAGAACCATTGATGGAGTAAATTCTTTAGAAGATAAACCATAACGTCCTCCAATAACTCTAACGTCTTTACCAGCAACAGCAGCAGTAACATCCATAAATAATGGTTCACCGATTGATCCTGGTTCTTTAGTTCTATCAAGAACTGCGATACGTTTAACAGAAGCTGGTAATGCTTCATTGAAACGCTTAACGTCAAATGGTCTGTAAAGTCTAACTTTAACTAAACCATATTTAGTACCGCGATTAGCGTTCAAGTAAGTAATAGTTTCTTCAATAGTTTCACAAGAAGAACCGATAGCTACGATAACATCAGTTGCATCAGGAGCACCAACATAATCGAACGGATGATATTGTCTGCCTGTAATAGAAGCAACTTTATCCATGTATTCTTGAACGATATCAGGAACTGCATCGTAGTATTTGTTAACTGTTTCACGTCCTTGGAAGTAAACGTCAGTATTTTGAGCACCAACTTTACAAATAGGAGCTTCAGGTCTCAATGCACGATTTCTGAATTCTTCAATGTATTTAGGTTCAACTAATTTTGCAATATCTTCGTAAGAAATTTCTTCGATTTTGTGAATTTCGTGAGAAGTTCTGAAACCGTCGAAGAATTGTAAGAATGGAACTTTAGCTTTGTAAGTAGCTAAGTGTGCAACCAAAGCCATATCCATTTCTTCTTGAACAGAGTTAGCGGCTAACATAGCATAACCTGTGTTACGACAGCCCATAACGTCTGTATGGTCACCGAAGATTGCTAATGATTGAGCTGCTAATGCACGAGCTGTTACGTGAATTACGTGAGGAAGCATTTCCCCAGCAACTTTGTGCATTACAGGAATCATCAATAGTAAACCTTGTGATGCTGTGTATGTTGAAGTTAAAGAACCTGCAGCTAATGAACCGTGAACTGCACCAGCAGCACCTGCTTCAGATTGCATTTCAGCTACTCGAACTTCTTTACCCCAGATATTTTTCTTACCTTGAGATGCCCATTCATCAATCCATTCACCCATTGTAGATGAAGGAGTGATAGGGTAAATTGCTGATACTTCGCTTAATGCGTACGCAATATGCGCCGCAGCGTAGTTACCGTCAACTGTTATTGTTTTTGGCATAATAATTAACCCTCCTTATTTATGCTCTATTCTTAATAGTAACTGTACTACAACATGATAATACAAACATAAGGATTGACCAAATTTATCAGTTGTAAATTTATGTTACAATTTGCTATTTTAACAAGCTTTAATGTAAAATTTTAATCTTCCCTTGTATTAAATACTATGCAGAAAAAGGAAAGTAATATGAATATCAAATTATTGACACCAATCAGAGCAAACAATTTAGAAAATAAAAATCATTCAAAGAACAATCATTACAGTAGTACTGTAATGCCTTCAAGTCAAAATGAATTGAAGGCTGATGTCGTATCTTTCTCTGGCAGAATACCTCCTGCCGTAAATACTATGGAAGATATGTTCAGAAAATCTTATGATGCAAACCTTACAAATCTAAAAGCAATCGGATTAAAATTTTTGGATACAATTAGTGTAATTACTGAAAAATTTAAATCTCGCGGAGTGTCTTTACCTGACGAAAAATATACAAGCCAAGGGATTGTAAAAAGTACTGATTCATTTATTTCAAAATTACTAAGAAGCGGTGAAGCATTAGATAAAGTTCGTACAACCTTATTTGTAGAAAATCCTTATGATTTCAAGCTCATAAGAGATATTTTAAAAGAATTAGAATTAAGAGATTATAAAATCAGAACTCTTCCAAAACGAATCAATGGAAAAAAAGTTCACGTTCCGGATTTTGACATAAGACTTCCCGGAGTAACCGAAGCTCAAACTAAAGTCCTGGGTCCTGAATTACAAAAATGTATCGGAAAACCTCAAAAAACAGGGTACGAAGATATACAAATAAGATTCGTTGATAAAAACGCTAAAGGAAAGAAAGCTCAACCTATTGAACTTTTAATTGTTTACGGTAAGAACTTTGTTGAAGCAAAAGAAGCAGAATCATATTATTCTTATGATATAAGACGTATGCTCAAAAATTTGCTTCATATCAATCAGGTAGAAAATCCACCAATCAATTCTCCTGCTCATAGAGTTAAAAACAACATAGGAATAATTTGTGATACTTTAAGTAATCATATTTCAAAGCCATTATTCTCTAATGCGAAAAATAAAGACTATTATCACGAAAAACTAGAAATGCCTGTTGAATTAACAAAACCAACAATCGAAGCTATAACAGGATTATTAGAAGGTATTCGTACAAAAATTAATATTCATTACAGAAATGAAATTAGTCGAGTTTCAAGTGAAGAATTCAAACCTGAATTGGAAAAATTATTTAAAGCATCTCAAGAATATAAAGAACGTGAAGACAAAACCGTTTATATCAAAGATATTTTAACTTATAAAAATCAATTGCTAAAAAATCTTAGAACTGAAAGAAAAGATGACTTAGAAATAATCCTGCAAGCAAAAAGACGTCTTGCTGAAACTATTGATAAATACGGTGTTAAAGATACAAACTAAAGGAGTTATACACAATGAAAACAATTGAAATCAATGAATTTAGAGATGGTATTTTTGCACTAAGAACTCGTAGATTTGGCAGTGTTGCTGAGATAATGATACAAAAATTATTTAACTTACAAGACTCCGGTTCGCTTGCATTTGATAAAAAATCCGGACTCACTAACGAACGTATCGAAATTAAATTTTCTACAGTAATGAAAGAAAATGAAGACAAAATTCGTGAAGATAATATTATAGATCAATGCCTTAAAGCAAATCTCGCAAACAGAGCAATGCTATCCACTGAAACAACTCAACACCGATTTGATTGTAATATTCAACAAGTTAAACGTAAAGAATTTGATATACTATATTATGGACTGTTTTTTGCAGATAAAATCGAAATTTTTAAAATGAATACAACTGAAGTATTTAATTGTCCGGGTTATTCCGATAAACAACATAGAGGCAACGAAGGAGAAGGGCAATTTCATCTTAATCAAGATAACATTGACTTCCACAGAGTTCATTATTTTGTTAAATCCTTAGATTACAACGAACTATATGAATTGCTTACAACTAATTCTTAATATAAAAAACTATTTTTAGACTTTGTTGCATTTAAAATAATTGATTGCTCAGAAGTTGTTAGGTTATAGATTTCGAAAATTTTGTATTCCAACTTATCATAAAGATGCTCAAGTACTTGAGAGTCTGATTCACAATTGAGTTGATTAACAATATTGATTATTTCTTTTTGAACAGTTTTATCAACAACAGGAATTGGAATTTGTTCAAGATGCGCCCTTAAAATTTTAACAGAGTTGAATTGCTTTGCGTACAAAAACTGCACAGTTCTTGAGTTAAAAATTGCCATAATATACTTCATTTCAAGACATTTAATTCTTGGAATCAAAATATTACAACTATTTAAAGATAACATTTGTTGATTATCATAAGCAAATACAGGTTGATTGCAAATAAAACGATATAAAAGTTTTTCTTCTGAACGATAGTACTCAGTCGGAGCAACTTGTTGAAACGATTCAGAAATAAAGTTAATAAAATTATTTGAAGATTTAATTTTATACTTATAAATATCAGAACCTTTTAAGATTGGTTCATTAACCGATGTCTTTATATCTTCAATATACTTTGCATTATCCCCTGTAACAATCCCAAGTGCAAAATCTGCATTATTTTTAAGAGTTGCATGGTTTTCAGTTGCAAATAATTTTGATATCAACTCATATTCTTCATCTGTAATATTTAAAGAAAAAATTTCAGGATTAAGATTTCTTTTCGTTTTTATCGTAAATTGTGTTGATAAATTTTTAACAACCAATCCATAAGTTGATATTTTTTCATTTGTTCGTTTCAGTTGCAAAATAATTGCAGGGCAATGAACTCCGTCAAACGAATTCCCCAAAAATTCTAAATATTCGATATTACAGCTTTCAGAGATTATACTTCTTATACTTTTATGAGATTTAACATTCAAAATAGATTCCGGTAATACAAAAGAAAGAATTCCGTTTTCTGTAAGATTTTTCAACGATTCTTCAATAAAAACATCAAAGGATTCAATATTTTTATTTTGAGCCGATTTATATTTATTTTTTAGGTATATCTGATCTTCCTGAGAAAATTTAAAACCCCAAGGAGGATTTCCAATAATAATATCCGGAACAACCTTAGAATTATCAGTCAAATAATTCGATTCCGATGCATGTTTAGACAAAAGTTTATAATCATATACTCTAAATTTTAACGCCAAATTTATTCGGGTAAGCTTTACACTAACAGAATCTAAATCATTACCATAGACACATTCTAACCTAACAGATTCCGGTAATTGAAGTAAAAAATTACCGGTACCGCAACAAGGGTCGAGAAACGTTTTATTATTTATAGCCTTTTGTGTGTCAAATAAATTCTTAATCAACTTTTGCACAATTCGCGTCGGCGTATAATAAGAACCTGTAGCTTTACGATTACCTATATTTTTAGTTGATAAATACAATAAGCCTAAAATATCTTCATTTTTTTCATAAATATATTTTATAGAAAATAGTTCAGGATATTTTTCAATAAAATCTAAAACTGCATTCTTATCTCGAATAAACGCATCTATAAATTCGCCAAAAGAACCAAGAACAAGCTCTCCTATTAAATATTTAAACAACAAATTCGAACTGAAGCCATTTTGAATTTCACGCTGTGCATATAATTGAAGCGCACATTCTGCCAATAATAACTCAATTACTTCATCAGAAATAACTAAATTACTACGACCAATTTTATTTAACAAATCCTGAATAACAGAAACATTTTGAGAACACTCAGAAACATAAGAACCATATAAACTATTTCCGGTTACACAAGTTTTGTTTCTTCGACTTTTCAAAGCAGAATTACTTCCATTCAAAATTTCTTTTTTTAACTTTGCAACAGATTCTTCCGAGAAGAATAATTCATTATCTGCTTGTTTATCAAAAGTAATTTTATTAAGTTTCAGCCAATTTTTTCCGGTTGCATAAGATATAGACAGCTCCTTGCAAACCTGTTTGAAAGTCAAATAGTTAGTACTTTTATTTTTTACAAATTGACTCATTCTATCTCCGATTTTCATATTGTATTTTCAGATTTTCAAGCTGTCAATATTTAAATTTTTGATATAATAGCCACATTTTCTATATGGAATGTATGCGGAAACATATCAAAAGACTGAACAGATTTTACAAACCAACCTTTTTCCTGTGTAAGATATTTCAAATCCCTAGCCAAAGTTGCAGGATTACAACTTACATAAATTATTGTATTATTACTTAATCTGCAAGCTTCATTAAGCGATTCAACAGAACAACCTTTTCTCGGCGGATCAAGAATTATCACATCAAATTGTCTTTTTTCTTTTTGAAAAAATTGTGCAGCATCCTCATTATGAATTTCCAGATTTTTAATCTTATTCATTACAACAACATCTTTCGCCAAATCGCATGAATCTTTATTTTCTTCAACGCTTACAACTTTTTTACTAACATCAGATACACAAATACCAAAAGAGGAAATTCCGGCATAAGCATCTAATACAAGTGGTGATTCAAAATTGTTTGCAATATATTCTTTTACATATTTAAAAATATTTTCCGCACTCTTAGGATTTATTTGGAAAAAAGTGTTTGCTCCGATTTTGAAAGTCTTATCAATCATTTGCTCTTCAACAAAATCTTTCCCAAAAACAGACTCAGATTTTTTTCCCATTATTACATTAGTTCTCTTAGAATTATAATTTACACAAACACCATCAACGCATTCAAATTCATCATAAATACATTTCGCAAAGTCTTTCAGTCTGTCAAATATTTTAGTAGCGTTTACTACCAAAGTCACCAAGACTTTATTAGTTTTCTCAGAGCATCTTATAACAACATGTCTAAGATCTCCCGAATGTTTTTTTTCGTTATATCCGCTAATTCCAAAATCAAAAGCTCTTTGTCTGATAAATTCTATTATTTCATCACAAATTTGAGGTTGTATAGGACAATACTTTATATTAATAATCTCATGACTTGCAGGCTTGTAATATCCTGCTAAAATTCTTTTAGAATTTTTAGTTTCAGATATTGGATATTGTATTTTATGTCTGTAATTTTGAGTTTTAGGACTGGCAATTGTATTAGGTATTTCTAAATCCAATCCGGCAATATTATTCATTGTTTCTTGAACAATCTGCCTTTTTAATTCCAATTGATATTCATAATCAATAAATTGAAGCTGGCATGCTCCACAAACTTTTTGTATTGGACAAATCGGCTGAGTCCTAAAAGGAGAAGGTTCTATTATTTCTAAAATTTCTCCATATGCAAAATTTTTGTTAATTTTTGTTATTTTAATTCGAAGTTTATCTTTCGTACAAGAATTCTTTACGAACACTACAAAACCATCAATTTTAGCAAGTCCTGCACCTAAATTTGTTACTTTTTCTATTTCAACTATAAATTCATCATTAATTTTCATACTTAAATTATAACTTAAACATTCTTTATAAATTAACATACTAAAAAAAATATGTTATTATATTTTTATTAAGACTTAAGGAGAGGATTTATGAAAAAGATAATTATATCATTACTTTTGTTAGTTCCAATACTAACAGGATGCGCAAATATTGACAGCCAACTTACAATAAATGATGATAATACTGCATCTATAGTAAGTTCTGTAACTTATATGGGGAACTTGGCAGACAAATCAGACGCTGACGCATTGACTATTGTTGAAAACTATAAAAAATATTTAGATCCGTTATACACACTTGAAAATGCCTATGGTTCTAAATTTTCAACAATTACAGCAACTAAAACTGTTAAAGACTTAAGACATGGTGATATTGATTTATCATCTTTAGGCTTTAAATCAAACTTAAAAAGCGGTAAATTTGTAGAAATCAAGAAAAACATGTTTGTAACTTCTTACAATATTGATTTAACTTATGACTTACCTGCACAATCAGATAAAGTTAAATTTATAGAAGCAGAAATTGCAAGCAACAAAGCTCCAGACCTAAATGCTGAATATTTCCAAAAATATTCTGACCCAGCTGAATTTGGTTCTGACGCTACAAATACAAGAGAAAACTTTATTGATAACTTAGATGAAGAAACAAGAAAATTCATGGAAACATCATCTACAGATTCAGTACAAGAAACTGCACCTGTTAACACTTCATTTAATGCATCTTTCAGTATCAAAGTTCCATCATTTGCATCTTATAACAATGCAGATTCGTCAGAATTAAATGTTTATACTTGGAACATCAAAAAAGATGCACCAACTGAAATCAAACTGCAATATGTTAAATATAGCGGTTCTGCAATAATTTTAATGCTTTTAGCAGGTGTATGCTTACTTATTCTTTTAGCTAGAAGAATCCTTAAACACGATTCACAAAAACGTATTGACAACTAATATTCGGGAGCATTTTTGCTCCCGAATATTATACAACTGGAGCAACATATGAAAAAATTTTTAAAATTAACATTATTAAGTGTATTTCTATTACAATTATTTATTTCTGCAAACGCTGCAGGATGTCCTTCCAGAGCGGAATTCGAAGTTATAAACAATTCTTATCCTCAAAAAATGATGGAATTACAAGCTAAAGGTTCAACATTAGAAGAGGTAAATAAAATTTTAGATGAACAAATGGCATTTTACGAAAGCTTACTACCGGCTTGTGTTCAGTACTTTAAAACTACACAAAACCCTGATTGTACTAAGCTAAGTATGTTTTCTGTAAGTTACATGTTAATGGATGCAAATAAGCGTTCTTCCACAAAAGCTCAAATTTTGAATGCTGTAACTCCGGTTATAAAAAAATGTCCTAATGAGTATCAAGCATTAATGATGTTTATAAAATAGATAATCTTAGCATAGCAAAAAATATTATTTTTCATTTTTAATACAATATGCAATTAAGACCATTAAAACTTACCATACCCATAATAACTTTCGGTGTTGGAATGATATCACTAGGTATTATTGCAGATTTGAAGCGTCCAAAAAACACAACAGCTGAAGATTTACAACACGCTAAAGAAATAGTAAAAAAACATAATCCGTATAAATATATAGATATTTTAGAAAACGATGATTGTCTAAATAGCTGGAAAAATGCAGCAAAAGAAATAGAAGATTCAATAATAAGAACAGACAGCCTTTGCCACAAAGCATACATTGAAGGTAGTCAACTTATAAATAAAAACTTAAAAAAAATACATTAAAGTATAAATTTTGCTAGCAAATAACAAATATCACCCTGAACTAACTAGAAAATAGCGAAAGCGTAATTTTCTGTTCCTACTTGGTGATTCAGAGTCTATTAATGCTAATTGAAATTGATAGATTCTAAGTCAAGCTCAGAATGACAAATAATAAAAGCCAGAAAATTATCAGGTCTTTTAAACTGGGCGTGAAGAGACTACTCCTCTTGACATGTTCGCGTATAACATGCCTACGTACCCGAAACTATGTCCTTCGGACCGATTGTTATCGTTTCGGACACTGCGCACTCAGCTAGCAGGTTACCGAACTCTAAATTAAACTTCTCTTCCATATTCACAACAATAAAACAGACAATAACAAAAGTTATTGCCTGTTTTATATTTGGGCGTGAAGAGACTCGAACTCCCACGCTTTCGCACTAGTTCCTAAGACTAGCGTGTCTACCATTCCACCACACGCCCAACTTGTGGAACTTCCTCAATGAGGATATTTATAATTTATAATAACCAAATCAGATTGTCAAGGACATATTCATTTTTATGATAAAATAAAAACGAGAGAGATAGAATTATGAAAGTTGAAAATACTACATTTAAGCCCCAAATTCCCATTCAAAAATTTACTTATAATAATAGTAAGCATGTAAAAATTTCCGCAAAAAATTTACATCATGATACATTTATAAACAACCAAACACTGCTCAAGACCTCGGATAAAATTAATTTTCAAGGAAACTCAATTGGTACAAACCTTATTATAAATTTCTTAAAAAACATGTGTTATAACCGTTCAATAAAAGGTTCCAAACGCCCTTATATTCCAATTGAAAATGAGCTAAAAAAAATAACAAAAGAAATTACAATTCCTGTATCAAAAACAGAATCTATAAATGCTTTAGATATAAATCCTAATAACTATAACCAATATATTATATTTCTTCATGGATTTTCTCATAATATAACCAGCAATCAACCTCTTTACAAAGCTTTATCCGAAAAAAAATACGGAATTCTTGCTATAGACTATAGAAGTTACGGAAAAAATAAGCCCTCAAAACATATTAAAGAAAATGACATTACAAATGATATTCTAGCTTCTATTAAATATCTAAAAAACAAAGGAATTAAAAATCTTGGAATAATCGGGCATAGTTTTGGCGGCTATATGTCAGCCAAAATATCCAAGCTTGAAAATTTTAATTTCCAAATTCTTGTTGCCCCGCTTACATCATTGGATTTTTGGCTGCGAAACGTCCTAAAACATCCTAAAAAATACAATACAGAAAGCCTACTAATAAAATATATCCCAGGCTTTAAAGAACAATATAAAAAAATTTTTAACATAAAAGAACACTTAGCAGCAAATAAAACTCCAACTTATATAGTACAAGCGCAGCATGACAGATATATAAGAACACCTGAAATTAACGAACTGACAAAATTCATACAAAATCTTAAAAAATACATTATAATCCCAACCGGAGGTCACCGCATGGATGATTTAAAAATAGAAAAAATCTCAGATATTATAGAACATTTGTAAATACTAAATTTTCATGTGATAATCAAAGAAAAGGGGATAGGAAGAGATTATGGAGTATAAATTAAAAGATACATTATCAAAAGACGCTTTCAGATATGGATATTTAGTCAATAAAGTTTTTCCATTTGTAAAGCCACATATGGCAAGAATTATTTTAAACATGATTTTAGCAGTTCCGTTAGGATTGCTGGACAGTGTTGTTGCATATTCTTTAAAACCTTATATGGATTGTGTTATCAACGGTAGAACCTTTACTATTGGTAACTATTCAATAGAACAAAATACTCTTGCTATTATTATTCCATTCGGTATAGTATTATTTGCTCTCGTTCAAGGTTTGTTAAAATACACTAATAACTACCTTACAGATTGGACAGGAAATAAAATATCTAACTCATTAAAAGTAGATTTATTTAAAAAGTTGACTTCTTTGGACCCAAAATTCTATGATATTAACTCTTCAGGGCTTGTTTTAACAAGATTTTTTACAGATCCCGAAACAGCGTCAAAAAACATAATCAATACTATTAAAAGTTTTATTATGAGCATTTTCGGCATAACAGGCCTTGTTGCAGTATTGTTATTCAACTCTTGGAAGCTTGCAATTATCGGTGTTGGAGTTATGGCAATTGCAATCACCCCAGTTACATTAATCAGAAAAAAAATTAAAAAAGTATCTAACGCAACAATGGTTGTTGGCGGAGATATGACAACAAACTTTAACGAAACTTTTGCAGGAAACAAGATTATGACTGCTTATAATCTACAAAAACTGCAAAATAATAAATTTGAAGAACAAATCAAGACTCAATTCAATTTAACGATATCTTTAACAAAAAGAGTAGGATGGATGTCACCGATTATGTATTTTATATGTTCTATCGGGATTGCACTTGTAATGTTTTACGGAAACCATCTTATTATTAGCGGGCAAATGACAGCCGGAAGCTTTGCTTCATTTGTAACATCATTACTGTTATTATATAAACCGGTTAAAGATTTAGGCAGAACTCTTACAGATTTACAAACTACATTTGTTGCACTTGGTCGTGTATTTGAATTATTTGATTTGGTTCCTTACATAACAAACAAAAAAGATGCAGTGAAATTAGAAGGCTTAAATAATTGCATAGATTTTGAAAATGTTTGTTTTGAATATGAAAATAATGTTCCGGTTTTGAAGAATTTCTCATTACATATAAATAAAAGCGAAACTATTGCTCTTGTAGGAAACTCCGGCGGTGGAAAGAGTACAACCGTAAATCTTTTACCAAGATTTTATGATATAAAAAGTGGCGAAATAAAATTTGACGGAATTAATATAAAAGAATTTGAATTAAATTCATTAAGAGATAATATCTCATTTGTTTTTCAGGATAATTTCTTATTCTCAGGAACAATCAAAGAAAATATTCTTATGGGTAAACAAAATGCTACAGAAGAAGAAATTCAAAACGTAATAAAAATGGCTCATCTTGATGAATTTTTAAACACCTTAGAAAATGGCATTGATACTTTCGTTGGGGAACGTGGAGCGTCATTATCAGGTGGTCAAAGACAAAGAGTAGCAATAGCAAGAGCAATGATTAAAAATGCTCCAATTGTAATCCTTGATGAAGCAACTTCAGCACTGGATAACGAATCTGAAGCAATTGTACAGAAAGCATTAGATAATCTTATGCAAAATAAAACAGTTTTTGTAATAGCTCACAGACTTTCTACAATCAAAAATGCCGACAGAATTGCTGTTATCAATGAAGGTGAACTTGTTGAACTTGGAACTCACGAAGAATTGATGTCTATTCCAAACGGAAACTACAAACACCTATACGATATGCAATTCAAAACTCAGGAGACTGTTGCTTAATGAAAAGTATTATAATTACCAAATGGATTGAACCATATAAATTATTAGAAACAATAAAAGAAGATTACACATATCAAGATTTTACTTTTGATACAATCTCTAAAAATATAGAAAAGAAAAAGTTTCTAAAAGAACTTGAAAGTTCCCAATATTCCATTGGATTGTATATGAAAAACGTTAATAAATATTACCTATTCAAAAAAGATTGTGAATTTGATGTTTGGTCTAAACTGGAACAAGTATTTGATTTTACGGATTCCGATTTTATTATAGACACAGATTTGGAACAACCTTTTAATATGGTAGATCTAGGCAAAGCTGAAGCTGGGATTATATTTGCTTAACCAAACTTAGAATTTCTTTTTCTAAATCTTCAACTGTTGAATTATTATATATAACCCAATCTGCTTTATGTATTTTTTCGTCCTGCGAAATTTGAGAGTCCATGCGAATCTTAGCATACTCTACTGAATAGTTATTACGACTTATTAGACGCTTTAATCTTATATCATCATCTGTATAAATAAATAAAATCTTATCAAACAGCTCCTCCATGCCGGCCTCAAAAAGAAGCGGTATGGATACGAATACTAAATTTTCATTATTTTTTTGTTCAAAAAATTTTTCTATTTCTACTCTAACCAAAGGATGAAGAATATTTTCAAGCTTAAATTTCAATTCAGGATTAAAAAAAATCAACTGTCCAAGCTTATCTCGGCAAATATTTCCACCAGAATCGAAAACATCAAATGCTTTAAATTCCTTTTTGACAATCTCAGAATCTGACAATAATTGATGTGACACTTTATCAGTATCTAAAACCGAATAACCTAAAGAATATAAAACTTTTTCTGCAGTCGATTTTCCACTAGCAATATTTCCAACAATTGCAATTTTAAGCATTCTTTTTTGCAATCCTATTTAAAAAATTTCTTAATTCTTTAATTTGTTGAGGTTTAATAGGTTTAATCATACCGCGTTTCAAACCATCCAAATTTAAAGTTGCATGCTGAATTCGTTTCAACGTCAAAACTTCAAATCCTAAATGTTCAAACATCTTACGAATTTGTCTATTTAAACCTTGGTAAAGCATAATTTCCATTACGGTATGAGAATTATCAACATCCAAAACATCTACTTCAGCATACGCAATTTTTCCTGGCTCAATCTCAATACCTTTATACATGGTATTAATATCATTCTGAGAAATCTTTCCATTGATAGATACTCTGTATAATTTTGGAACTTTTACTGACGGATGAGTTAAATCATTTATCAAATCACCATCATTTGTCAAAATAATCAAACCTGTAGAATCTTTATCTAATCTACCAACAGGCTTAAGGTGATGAAGATTCTCTGGAATTAAGTCGTAAATAGTTTTTCTTCCATTTTCATCATCAGCAGTAGTAATATATCCAGCGGGCTTATAAAATCTATAATATTCGTGTTTTACAGGATGAATCATTTTACCTTTAACAAAAACCTTGTCTTTAGGTTTTACAGAATACCCAAGTTCGGTAACTTTTTTACCATTTACTAGCACAACGCCACTCTCGATAAGCTCATCCGCCTTTCTTCGAGAACACAAACCTGAAGATGCTATATATTTATTTAAACGAGTACCGGACATTTTACCGCCTCTTCAAAAGAATTTGCCAAGATTTCTGGCATTTTTCTATATAATTTTCCATCATTGTTAATAGCAACAACCACAACATCCGCTTCTACAAAAGTTTTACCTGTTTCTTTTGATTTAATACATTGTTTAAATGTTACTGTAAAACCTTTGAACTCAGATATCTCAGTTTCGATAATCATTTCATCTTCTAATCGTGCAGACATCTTATATTTAAGATTAAGATTAACAACAGGTAGCACAATATCATGATTTTGAGCTAAATCTGTAATACTAAAACCCATCATTGCACAAAGTTCTACTCTGCCCATCTCAAGCCAGCGAAGATAAGCTCCATGCCATACAACACCGTAAGCATCGGTATCGGAATAATAAACTTTTTGTTCAAATATATGTTTCATAACTGAATTATACCATTAAAATTAAATTTTTATGTATAATTAGAATATGGATAAAAAAATATCAGAAAAAGTAATAAACAGACTAACCCTGTATCATTGTATACTACAGGACTTTATTGATAGTGGGAATGAATATATTTCAAGTAAACAAATCGCAACACTTTTACGAATTGATGATTCGCAAGTCAGAAAAGACATCAATATGTTAAATAACTCTGGTAAATCTCGTGTTGGTTATGATGTTAAAGAATTAAAAAAATCTATAGAAACAACTTTAGGTTTTGCAAAAACAAAAAGAGCCTATATTATAGGTGCCGGAAATCTCGGAATGGCACTAGCAAAATATAACAATTTCACAAACTACGGACTAAATATCATAAGTTTATTTGACAACGATAAAACAAAAATAGGCAAAGAAATTAATGGTAAACAAATTCTGGACATAAACACCCTTCCGGAATTCACAACAATCAATGACATTGATATAGCTATTCTAACAGTACCGGGAAAAATTGCACAACAAACAGCAGATTATTTAGTACAATCAAACATTAAGTATATATGGAATTTTTCTCCAACCGTTCTAAATGTTCCAGAGGATGTCCAAGTATGGAACGAAAATCTAATGGGAAATTTCCTACAATTCACATTTCATATCTAATAAATTAACCATTTAAACTAAAAGATTTCTGTTCAAAAGCTTTTGAATGTTTAGTATTTAAGTCGTAAATCACTCTTAATCCTTCTAATGTCAAGATAGGATTAACAACGTCAAACGGACGTTTTAAATAGTTTGAAATTAACCCGCAATAACCACCGGTAGCAACTAAAGTAATTGATTCACCCAATTCACGCTCACACTGTTCCACCAATCCGTCAACCATACAAGCAGTACCTCGAATCACACCAGAAAGTATTGCATCAGTAGTATTATGCCCAATTGCATTTGGAGAGATTGAAACATCAATACGTGGCAATTTTGAAGTTGAACTTTTCAAACATTTCATTTGAGTACTTATACCGGGCGCAATAACCCCTCCAAGGAATTCTCTTTTAGAATTTATAATATCGAACGACGTAGCCGTTCCAAAATCAATTACAATAACAGCACCTTCATAAAATTTAGCTGCAGCAACAGCATTTGCAAGTCGATCTGCTCCAACCTCTGAAGGGTTATCTGTTGAAATTTTGATACCAAGATTTATATCGTGAGCAACAAATACAGAAGTTATTTCAAAAACATTATCAACTGCACGTTTAAATTTAACATTTAATTCTTCAACAACAGAAGCAATAACACATCCGTCAATTTTGTATTCTTTAAACAATGATTTTAATAATATCTCATACTCTTCACCGGACAAATCCTTATCTGAAGCTAAACGAAATTCGTTAATGTATTTATTGCCGTCAAATAATGCCAGTGTAATATTTGTATTTCCAATATCTGCTGTTAATAACATAATAGAATAGTCCTCACATATCTGAAGACTATTCTATTACAAACATAGTTTTATGTAAAACAATTATTTATAACGAGCAGCAGCAGTATCTTGCGTTGATGTTGAAAAGTGCTGACTGTAGTTAGCCAATAAATTAGGTAAATTAGCTTGAGCTCCTGCGGCATTAGCAGTTTTATTCTTCGCTTTATACTGTTTTATAAAATCAACAGAATTTGTACTAATATTGCCTATTATTTTAGGTATTGAATCGCCCATATTATAATCCTCCGTATCATAATCTTAACTTATATATATAAAGTATTTCTTAATTATTGAATTGCAGAATATCAAAAATTTTGTTACATATCTTAATAAAATTACAATTAAATTAAAAATTTCTAATTTCAATTATAATCTTGACAAAAATTTATGAGCGAATAGAATTAAGATATCGTAGAATACTAATTTATAGTAGTATATAGTAGACAGAAAAAAAGGAGATTAATCTCATGGCACGTGAAAAGTATGAACGTACGAAACCGCACGTTAACGTAGGTACAATCGGCCACGTTGACCACGGTAAAACTACATTAACAGCAGCTATTACCGGTACATTAGCTGCAGCAGGTAAAGCAGATGCTAAAAAATTCGATGAAATCGATGCTGCTCCGGAAGAAAAAGCAAGAGGTATTACCATCTCTACAGCTCACGTAGAATACGAAACAGATTCTAGACACTACGCACACGTTGACTGCCCAGGCCACGCTGACTATGTTAAAAACATGATTACAGGTGCTGCTCAAATGGACGGTGCAATTCTTGTAGTTGCTGCAACTGACGGTGCTATGCCTCAAACTCGTGAACACATCTTGCTTGCTCGCCAAGTTGGTGTTCCTAACCTTGTTGTATTCTTAAACAAATGCGATATGGTTGACGATCCAGAATTATTAGAATTAGTAGAAATGGAAGTTAGAGAACTTCTTTCTTCTTACGAATTCGATGGTGACAACATCCCATTCATCCACGGTTCAGCTTTAAAAGCTTTAGAAGCAGTTCAAGCTAACCCATCTGTTGCTCGTGGCGACAATGAATGGACAGATAAAATTTGGGACTTAATGGATGCTTTAGATTCATACTTCCCAGAACCAGAAAGAGAATTGGACAAACCATTCTTGATGCCTGTTGAAGACGTATTCTCTATTACAGGTCGTGGTACAGTTGCTACTGGTAGAGTAGAACGTGGTATCGTTAAAGTTGGTGACGAAGTTGAATTAGTTGGTTTAGGCGAAACTAAGAAAACTACAGTTACTGGTGTTGAAATGTTCAGAAAATCTCTTGATCAAGGTCAAGCTGGTGACAACGTTGGTGCTTTACTTCGTGGTGTTGATAAAACTGAAATTCAAAGAGGTCAAGTTCTTTGTAAACCAGGTTCAATCCACCCACACACTAAATTCACAGCTAACGTTTACGTATTGACTAAAGATGAAGGTGGACGTCACACTCCATTCTTCCCAGGATACCGTCCTCAGTTCTACATCAGAACAACTGACGTAACTGGTTCAATCAAATTCGAAGGTCAAATGGTAATGCCTGGTGATAACGTAGTTATGGAAGTTGAACTTATCAACCCAGTAGCTATCGAAGAAGGTATGAGATTTGCTATCCGTGAAGGTGGCAGAACTGTTGGTGCCGGTGTTGTTGACAAAATTATTGAATAATAATTTTTAAAAACACTTAAAAAAGACTTGATCATTTGATCAAGTCTTTTTTCTTTCTATAACAAATTTCCTAATATAACCATTTACCTGAGAAAAAGTCCAATGAAGACTTCTTAATATTTAACCTAACAAAACTTCTAAAAGCTTAGCATTAGTTTGAGCCCTGCGAGAATTTAACAAATATTTTTCGACATTTGCTCTAATTTCTTTAGAGTCATTGTCTATATATTTAACCTCATTATCGAGCATTTTTACATAGTCGTAAACTGTAATCATTTGATATGCGTTATTTTTCATTTCCCCACCAATTTTCTTTATTATTTAGTATTACCCAAGTAAAGCATCTAAAATTTCAGCATTTGAAGAAGCTTTTTGAGTATTTCTTAATTGACTTCTATACATATATGTTCTTAATGCTTCGCGAATCAATTCAGAACGTGTACGATTTTCTGCATCTGCAACTGAATCGATTTCATCTAAAAATTTTTCGGGCATTGAAATTAATACTCTAGCCATTGTTTTCTCCTTTAATTTTTCCTAAATATTTATCCCCTGACATATATATAAAGTATTTGTATAATAAAAAATTGCTATTTTTTAAACAAAAAGTATATAATTGTAATATATGTTTACAATATAAAATATGCTCAAAATAAAAAGGGAACCGTATTTACGGTTCCCTAAATTTTGTATTAGATTTTAAAACTAACCCAAAAGTCTTTCTAAAGTTTGAGCATCTTTTTCAGGTTTAGTTAATTTCTTTTCTATAGTTGATTCAATTTGGGCTTCTAAAATTTCTTCTAAAGGAGTTACATATCTTTGAGCTTTTAATGTTTTCACATAATCCTTAACAGTAATTAATGATGCTTTTTGTTTTTCAGCCAATTGGGCTTGAATCTCATGAGCATAATCTTCCGCTCTTAGCATTGGTGATGTATAATAAGCACCGCTTTTTAAAGATTCTGCATATTCATTAACTGTAATCATGTCATTTTGATATTTCATAAAATTCCCCAGTAATCATCCCTTACACATATATAAAAAAATTATTATCAAAAAAATTGCTAAATTTATATTGAAACAATATATATTTGTAATATAACGTTACAAATATAAGAATAGCAAAAAATTATTTTACGAGTATTATAATAAACAACAATCAGAAAGAAGGCAACTAAATGTTTTTTTTAGCAAGTATTCCGAATACAAATCCAGCATTAGGACCCATTGAAAAAAACAAACAAGCCGTAAGTGTATATGATAGACGTTTAGGGAACGTACGCACAGTCATAACAACTCCGGAAAAAGCCGATGAATATATAAAAAAACGCGAAGAACAAGTAACAGCTGCAACAAAAAAAGGATGGGTATTAACGGGAATAACAACAGGTTCAGGAGCAATTGTCGGTGCATACTTAAATACATTAATCGACAGAAATAAAGCAAAAAAACTCAACGAACTGGTTGATATTATTAATCCCGAATACAAAACTGCTTATGATCAAGCTTTTGATGCTCACAAGTCACGCTGGGGAAACACTTATACTTTCAATGATTTAGGTATAAAATCAAATTTATTAGACAAAGAAAAATATAAAAATTTCGAATTTGAATTAAGAAGACTATTTTCTTCAGAACTAAACAATTTCAAAAAGGCAGATATAAAAACTGTTACTAAAAAAGCAATAAAAACTGGTGCAATAACAGGAAGTGTCCTAGCTTTCTGCTTTGGAATTGCGGCACCATATTTAAAAGCAAATAAAGCTGATAGAAAAATAACAGAAGTTTTCATACACGAAAATAAATAAAAAACATTACATAATACTAAGCTAAAAAAGGAAATCGAAATAAAAGATTTCCTTTTTTAATTTTTTTGAAGTAAAATCAAAGTATTGATACAGCCGAAAAAAGGAATTATATAAATGCTTAGAACAGGAATAGTAGGATTACCGAACGTAGGAAAATCAACTTTATTTAATGCACTTACAAATACTAGAAATGCACAAAGTGCAAACTACCCGTTTTGTACTATAGAACCGAATATAGGTGTAGTTGAGGTTCCCGATGAAAGACTTGAAATTTTATCTAAATTATGCAAAGCTCCAACAATTATCCCAACAGCAATTGAATTTGTTGATATTGCAGGATTAGTAAAAGGCGCCAGCAAAGGTGAAGGTCTTGGAAACCAATTTTTACAAAACATTAGAGAAGTTGATGCAATCATCCAAGTTGTAAGATGTTTTGATGATGAAAACACAATTCACGTAGAAGGAAAAGTTGATCCTATAAGTGATATTGAAACTATCAACACAGAACTTGCACTTGCAGATATGGCATCAGTTGAAAGACGTCAAGCAAGAATTGCTAAAACTGTTAAATCAGGAGATAAAGATGCTGTACTTGAAGATAAGGTTCTAAAAAAACTAATGGAACTACTTTCTGATTGCACATTTATCGATTTGCAAGAACATTTTACAGAAGAAGAAATTCCTGTTGTTAAAATGTTAAACTTAATGTCAGTAAAACCTGTTATTTACTGCGCAAATGTATCAGAATTCGACCTGAAAGACGGAAATGACTATACTAAAAAGGTTGGCGAATACGCTAAATCTCATGGCGCTGAAATGGTAATAATCACAGCAAAAATAGAAGAAGAACTTGCTGAATTAGGTAAAGAAGAAGCTGAAGAATACTTAAAAGAATTAGGAATTGAAGATAGCGGAATTAACAGAATGATTAAATCTGTTTACAATTTGCTAAACCTTAGAACATTTATAACTGCAGGCGAAAAAGAAGTTCATGCCTGGACAATTACAGCAGGTACTAAAGCTCCGCAAGCTGCAGGTGTGATTCACACAGATTTTGAAAAAGGCTTTATCAGAGCAGAAATCACACCTTATAAAGACTTTGCTGAACTTGGTTCATACGCAGCTTGTAAAGAAAAAGGAGTTACTCGTCTTGAAGGAAAAGATTATGTTATGCAAGATGGTGATTTAGCTCACTTCAGATTCGCTCTATAATTTAAAAACATTTATCATAAAAAGTCTCCTAATTTAGGAGACTTTTTTGTTATAAATATTATATTTAGTTCACTATTTTAATAAAGCTAATTTTGTTCCACAATCTTCAGAACATTTGTTTGAATAAACATTAGTTACGAATTTCACAGGAAGTTTAACATCTAAATTACCTGTAAAAGAAAGTGGTGTACCTTTTGGAACATGATACAAGATAAGAGTTGAATCGTTAATTGTTATTCTGCCACCATCTGTACCACGTTTTATAACATATTTACCATCACATTCATTAACATAGTAGAAATCATTTGGATCATTAGCATTCACAAATACAGTATCGTGTTTTAGCCCCGTAATACCGGCTCCAACATCTTTACCATGCATCATTATAATTTCATTTTCTCTATTTTCGCGAGGTATAGCTTCAAAATTCAAATTCAAAGAATCTAATACTAATGTATTTTGGTTATATTTTGCTTCAAAATTATCATGAAGTCCTGAAGTATTGAAAATTGAAATAGCCATTCTTCCATCTGTACTTTTACGCAAAATTGCAGGGCAAATCTCACCGCTATTCGCATGTTGAGGCGGAAGCATAAATGGCGCACCATTATTCAACGCATTACATTCAGGTTTACGACGCACAGCCATTACCATATCTAATTCTTGTTTATGTTTTCCGATAAAATTCTTATATTTATCAGACCATTCATCATGTATTCTTTGTCTACCTTGCAAATACATATTCTTAGTTTTAGAATCGTAACCCGTTGCTCCCATATCATCACCATCAAACATTGTTGGCATACCAGGCAGAGCAACCAGATACTTCATAGCTCCTAACAATTTTGTTATTGCCGGCTCTAATGTAAATTCAAAAACATCGCCTTCAAACTTCTCTGCCAAATCTTGCGGCAAATCTAAGTGATATCTATCTTTTGCATGTTTTAAAACCATTGCAATAGTTACATCAAAAGGTTTAATACCAAAAGCATCCGGATCAAAACGTTTTCCTTCAAATTTGCCTTGAGATAAATCTGAAACAGATTTACTTACAGCTTCAAAAGCTCTTGTAAATTGTGCATCAGATAATCTGTTATCTTGTTTATATTTTTCAAGAACGGAAATAAACGACCTTCTTAAAGCTAATCCCATCGCCATTGCTTTTGGAGATACGGCAGAGAAATCGTAATTATTCACTTCTTGAGGATCAATATAATCCATAAATTTATCTTTAATAAGCTGATAAGCTTTAAATCTATTATCGTAATTATCTGGATATGTCAAATCCGTATAAAACATACCCATATCCATTGCCATAGAGTGCAATGCTCGAGGTTTATCATGGTTTCCGATAAACATATAAGAATACATTATTGAATCCAATGAAGCAGATTTTAAATAATTTCCAGGACTCATCATTATATCATATAACATCCATTGTCTTTTATTATTATCAGTTCCCAAAGAAGCACCGTCTTCAAACTGTTTAGCAAACAATTTCGGAATATCATTAAAGAAGAATGAATAATTGGCAGTAGAAGTCATACCGGTTTCACGTTGGAATTTAGAAATAATATCATACTTTGCCCCAAATTTTTCGGAACGATTTCCATATCCTAAATCATACAAACTACCCTCATCTGTAATTTCAGCAACAGTATAAGCGTTAGGATTTTTTGAGATAACTCCGTGATTAAATTTTTGCCAGAAATCAATAACTTTTTGCCAAGTATAATCAAAATCATTGTTACCATTACGCAAAGCTTCTATATCAGCAATATCTTTTGTAGCATCGATTCTCCAATCAAGTCCGGCTTGATTTTTATCAATTATTAAATCTGCTAATTTGAAGCTTTCGGCCGATGTTCCTTTAAAAGTTTTTATAATTGATTTTACAATTTTATCTTCATCAGAAACCCCTAGAGTTTGAACCCCTTTTCTCAATTTAGAAATAAGCATATCTGCTTCGTCTTGAGGTGAAGATGGGTTCGTTATATTCAATGATTCTAAAGTAATATCTTTTAAAGCTTTATAATCATATGAAATTTCTCCAGAATTCTTATCAACAGAAATTTTCACATTTGGCGCAAGAGTTTTAACAAACGCATATTTGGTAATTTCCGGCATTACAAGAGGTAAAACATATTTACCAAACTCAGTTACATTATCTTCATCAAAAAATTTAATTGCGCCATTACTTTTTTCTTCAACAGTTTTCAAAACCTTTTCTGCATATACAGACAATTCATTAGTATAAAGCTCATTCATCTTTTCATAAGACAATTTATACTGTGGTAAAAGGTTTTTATCTCCACTTTTGAAAAGTTCATATCTTGAAACACCAATTTCAGACGGAACAGAAGCTCTTTTTGTTATTAACGGAGACGCTAAAACTGCAACCAAATTATCGCCAAATTCAAAAGAATCAAGCGGAGTATTCATTAAGCCTTTTAATATCTGACTTTTTTTATCTTCATTAGAAAGTTCACGTTTATGATTATATAAATCAAATAAAACATTTTCTACTTCATCTTTAGAAACTTCATGTTTTAATGTTTTAGGAAAAACTTGTCCATTTGATTTTGAAACGATGGTATCAAAAACCAATGATGGGTTACTTGTATCAATATTTTTCAATTCACGAGCAACTGCAAGTCTTAGAATATCATCAGTTTTTTGAGTCCAATATTGACCGGAAGTTACGGCATAATCTTGAACCTGACAATTAGAGTTTAAAATCTCTCTGATACGCTGTTTACGTTCTGCTGAAGGTACATTTTTAAGAGCTTTTGTATCAGCATGAGAATATACAAAATTCAACTTGGCAATATCCGGATTGGCATCCCAAGTTTCGAAACCGCTTTCGAATTTACCATCAACATCTGCATATCTAAATTTTGAAAGAATTCTCGCAGCCATAGGAGATTCCAGAGATACACGCTCATCTTTTGGTAAAGAAGCATTATATTCATTTAAACGTTTAACGTTTTCATTGTAAGTTTTTGGATCTATCTCAAAAGAATACAAGTAAACAGAATCATTATGTGTATGTAGATCAAACACATTATCTGTACTCATTTTTGCATAAGTTTTAATTAGGGATTTATTATCGTTTCTTTCTTCATCCGTAACTAATCGAGTATCAAAATATTGAATATAAGTAGGTTTTGTCTTATCAAAATTAGGGTTATTCTTTATAGAAACTTTACCGGAATTTGGATTTTGAACATAACGATATGGAGAGTTTACAACTTTGTGAGAAATATACTTTTTATTCTTGACAAAAACGCCTAATGAAAGAGGTCCATCATTTAAAGCTTGAGCTTTAAACCAATTGAAATATGGAGATTCATCTCCCCATTTCAACATATGCTTAAAGTGTACACCTTGCAGCCCTTCATTAACAAACGCTCCATCTGATACAAAATTCAAACCGTGAGCAAACATTTTACGCTGTAATGATGCATAATTATTGATATTTCCTAAAGAACTTGCCATCTGCATACAGTTTTTATTCCAATATGCGTGAGCTGTAAAATCATCATCAGTAAAAACAGGAAGTGAAATAATACGGTTATAAGCATCATATTCACCATCTTCAACTGCTTTTTCCAACCCCGCAAGAGTTCCGCCAAACTTATTAGCTATCGTCTTTATACCCTTTTGTGCTCGCTGCAAAACTCGTTCATCTTTGACAATTTGGTTTTGATCATTATAAACATAACCGACTTTCTGAGAGTCGATTATAACTAATTTCATATTACCGCCACGCGACATATTTGATTTTGTTGGCATAACGATATTAAAAATCGAACTATCATCATTATTATTGTGTTTGAAATTTATAATATCGCCCGCATCAACCATAACTTCTTCGTTATTATTATTTTTATTTTTCAATACATAGTGATATGCAAACGGAACATTATCATCAATCCCAAACATTTTAGACATATCAATACGATTTGAACCGGATTTCATTCTATAGCGATCAGAACCGTTACGAGCATATAACTTGCCTTCAGGAAAATAATTATTATTTCTATCTTTTCCAAGTTTAAAAACTTCTAAATAGCAGTCATCCCTGTTTTCATCAAAGACGTAAGAAAATTCGTAATTTTTAAACCCCTCATCTGATTTTACAGGTTTGAAACCTTTAAATGAAACATTTCTTACATTATCATGCTTATTTTCTAACGATACTTTCACACCAAATACTCCTTAGTCACAATTATAACAACCATAAAAGAAAATTTTTGTTAGACATGTCGGCATTATTAAGAAAATTTTACAAAGGTTTCAATTAATTAACCTTTGATTTTTATTTTGGCTATAATATGGAGTGTAGAAAGTACAATTATTTAATTGTATAAACAAGGAGAATAAAATGCTAATGACTGAAATGAAATGCGATATTAAAGACATAAACTTAGCAGAACAAGGTAAAAAACAAATAGATTGGGCATTCAAAGATATGCCCGTGCTAAAATCTATCAGAAAAAGATTTATTGAAGAACAACCATTTAAGGGGTTAAGATTATCAGCTTGTGTTCACGTAACAAAAGAAACTGCAGCATTATGTACTGTAATGCAAGCAGGTGGAGCAGATGCAGTTTTGGTTGCATCAAATCCTTTGTCTACCCAAGATGATGTTGCTGCAGCATTAGTAAAATATTATAATATTCCTGTTTTTGCAGTTGCAGGTGAAAGTGTTGAAACTTATAAATCTCACATTCAAGAAGCTATCAACCACAACCCTGATATAATTATTGATGATGGTTGTGATATGGTTTCTATGATTCACGCTCAAAGACCTGATCTTATTGATAAAATCATTGGTTCAACAGAAGAAACTACTACAGGAATTATCAGACTTCAAGCTATGGAAGCTGATGGTTCATTAGGATTTCCAGCAGTAGGAGTAAATACAAGTTTAACAAAACATTTATACGATAACCGCTATGGTACAGGACAAAGCTCTTTTGATGGCGTATTGAGAGCTGCAAATATACTTGTTGCAGGTAAAACAGTTGTTGTTTCAGGATATGGATGGTGTGGTAAAGGTGTTGCTCTAAGAGCTAAAGCTTTAGGTGCAAATGTTATTGTTTGCGAAGTTGACCCGCTTAAAGCATTAGAAGCTGCAATGGAAGGCTACAGAGTTATGCCAATTGCAAAAGCAGCACTCGAAGGTGATATATTCCTAACTGTAACAGGCGACAAACATGTAATTGATGTTGAACATCTTTTATCAATGAAAGATGGAGCTTTTGTTGGTAACGTTGGACACTTCGATTGGGAAGTAAATGTTGGAGACCTTAAAGCTCATACAACTGAAATTAAACAAATAAGACCAAGCTTACAAGAATATGTTTTGAACAATGGTAAATCAATCTATGTACTTGCTGAAGGCAGACTTGTAAACCTAGTTGCAGCAGAAGGTCACCCTGCAAGCGTTATGGATATGAGTTTTGCTAACCAAGCTCTTGGTATTGAATTCCTTGTAAAAAACAAAGGCAAACTTGAAAATAAATTATATACCCTACCTCACGAAGTTGATGTTAAAATTGCAGAATTAAAACTTCAATCTATGGGTATTGAAATCGATTCTCTAACTCCGGAACAAGAAGAATATCTTAACAGTTGGAAAATTGATTAATAAATAAATTTCAACTCCGAAAAAAGAACCCTTGAACATATGTTCAGGGGTTCTTTCCTTTTACATATAGGATTTAAACACCTTTTTTATTATGAATAATTGAAGAAACCAATGCTGCTACTATAAAGAATAAACCAATTAAACCTGTAACAACTTCGGGAACTTCTTTTACCGTAGTAATTAACATTATTACAGCCAAAGCGCCGATTGCCCAATGTGCACCATGTTCAAGATATAAAAACTTAGCAAGAGTTTTAGTTTCAACAAGCATTATAGTCAATGAACGAACAAACATAGCACCAATTGCAAGCCCTATAGTAATAATGATTACATCACTACTAAGTGCAAATGCCCCTAAAACACCATCCAGTGAAAATGATGCATCAATAAGCTCTAAATAAATAAAACTAATCAATCCTGTACATTTTAGAGCATTGGCTCCAGCTTTTGCCATTTGCATTTCCTCATGTTTTTCAAGATAATGAGAAACACCCTCTATAGCAAGAAAAGTTATAATACCTGCTAAACCGGACATTATAACAGGAATTTTAACATCTGCAGGCATAAATGATTGTAAAAACATAACAATCGACAGAGATATTATTATTTCAATACCTTTAATATTATCTAAATGAGATAATGGAGCCTCAATAAATTTAATCCAATGAACTGTCTTTTCATGATTAAAGAAATAATTCAAAAATAACATAATTAAGAATAAACCGCCGAAAGTTACAATCGGAGCATGAGTAGCATGCAAGTATTCTGCGTATTTGTGAGAATCTGTTAAAGCAATATTTGTAACCGTTAACATATCTAACTTAGCGAATATGGAAACTACTAATATTGGGAATAAGAAACGCATTCCAAAGACAGCAATAGCAATTCCCCATGTTAAAAATCTATGCCTCCAAACTTCAGACATATGCTCAAGCTTCATAGCATTTACAACAGCATTATCGAAAGATAAACTTGTTTCTAACACTGCCAAAATTGCAGCGATAAACACACACATTAAACCTGTTCCACTGTGTACATGTTCACCCCACAAATATCCAGCAATAAATCCTATAATTGTCAAAAAATAAGATCCAATAAAATATTTATGCATAATATTACCTCTTTCTCTGACAATTTTATTATAAAACTCTAAACAATATATCCTTTAAACATATTAAACAAGAAAAGGCGGGCGAATATCGCCCGCCTTTTACATAAAATTTTCAATACTGATAATTCTAGTTCATATCACTAACACTTGGAACATAATATTGGAAAGTGTCAGGACCATTATCAGGGAATACAAGCATAAATGGTTGATTTTGTCTTACTAGACCAGCACGACCTTTATATGTTGCAGGATACTCTTTAGTAATTGGTAAGCTTTCTTCTTGAAAATTAACATAGCTTACTGGTACAAAATAGAAACCGCCGCCTTGAATAGGAACAACTTTACCTGTTACTTGGAAACCTTGAAACAACATTAAATCATAATCTAATCTTGTATTTGCATTCATTTGAACATGCAAAACTTGTGGAGGATTAGATGTATTAAAGTTTTCTAACGCTGAAACTTGTACTGTTTTTGCTTCTACAGATTGTAGTAAACTTACTGAAAGTACTAAACCCATAAATGCCATAAATAATTTTTTCATCTTTCAATTACTCCTTTTCTATTGTATAAGTATTATTTTGTCTTCTTTTTGAATTTTTTGTTTTACTTGGATTTGGAAATTTCAAATAAAATATTTGATTCCTACTAATATCAATATCTTCACCTTTTTCAACATAAGATAGAGGAGAAGATTCATATACCGAAACCACTGACGATTTCAATCTGTTATCTTCGGTATTTTTCACAGCCCCTTCGATGGCTGCAACCCCGACAGATAAACCTTTAACAAAATAACTTCCAACACCCAGTGCTGCATTTTTTGCAAGATCCTTTTTATTAGTCGGAACCTTATAAGATGCTACAATATTATCTTCTATACTGTATGTTTTTCCATTTTCATCTGTATAAGATTTTAACTTAACAGAAAAACGTGCATCTCGTTTCAACCTTTTTGGGCTGATTATATCGATAATATCACCTTCAATAGCTTCTCCTGTTTTTAACTGAATATCATCAGTTAAATCAAGAGGATCTATTAACTTTAAAATTACCGATGATGGAGGATTCGCTGTTGACATATCAGATAGCGCTTCCACCTTAACAGTTTTAGCATATGCTTGAGAAAACATAGCCGATAATATAAGAAAAAAAACTAAATATATTTTTTTTTGCCACATATTATTACCTGTTATTTGAAAACATAATAGCAAAATTTTAAAAAAATATCAAACATGCAGTAATATCGCTATTTTTTCAAATACTTAGCAAGATATTTTCCCGTATAAGATTCTTTACATTTCATAATATCATCAGGAGTACCGCTAGCAACAATACTTCCGCCATCAATACCACCCTCAGGTCCTAAATCAATAATATGATCAGCAATTTTAATTAAATCAAGATTGTGTTCTATCATTAGAATAGTATTTCCCTGATCAGCAAGAGTTTGTATAATTTTAGCCAACTTGTCCAAATCAGCCCAATGCAACCCAACTGATGGTTCATCCAGCAAATAAAGAGTTTTTCCGGTTGAGCGTTTATTTAACTCGGAAGCCAATTTAATTCTCTGAGCTTCACCGCCCGATAAAGTCGTAGCACTTTGACCAAGCTTCATATAATCTAGCCCGACATCATTAAGAGTTTGAAGCTTATTTTTTATTGCTGGAATACTGTCAAAGAATTCTAAAGCTTCTTTAACACTCATATCAAGAACATCAGCAATAGTTTTTCCTTTATATTTAACTTCTAAAGTTTCACGATTATAACGATTCCCCTTACAAACATCACATTTAACATAAACATCTGATAGGAAATTCATCTCAATCTTAACTAATCCATCACCTTTACAAGCTTCGCATCTGCCACCTTTGACATTGAAACTAAATCTACCCGGCTTATAACCTCTAACTTTAGATTCATTAGTTTTAGCAAACAACTCACGAATTGGAGTAA
>JAAVBM010000112.1 GCA_014803505.1 bacterium
CATGGCAACAGGCTGTGGATAACTTTCCTGAAAGGATGCCCTCAATGTGGTTAAGTCCGCAGAGCATGATATCAGGGAAGAGAGGGGTGGTTCCAAAAATTTCATTCTTCGCCGCTGAATGAAGCGAACAAAACTTGACATCCAAGGAGTATTATGCTACTATGTGCGAGGCATATAGAAGGTCCTTTTTTCAAAGGTCTTTCTCTTTACAAACAAACTGCTTGCTTATCATGGCAAGCAGTTTTGTTTTTTGGTGCTGTATCCGGATAAATGAAAGACACTATATTTGACACTTTGGGCTGGTTTGATAACTACATATTGTGGGAAATGCCAATTTTTGACTTGACTTTTAGGTATAGTCTGTATATAATTGTGCTATGTAATTTAGGCAATAAGAAAAACGCTCCGTTGGCACGAAGCGTCCTTCCTAAATCCTTTTTAACTTTCCTTCATTGCCATGAACTACCACATTCGAGCAATGATTTTTGTTGACGGTCTCGGTGTACCACCACCGAAACTGTCATTGAAGGGCTGACATAACGTAGGCTAATACTATATGTTCAACCTGCTTCAATGTTGGGCGCATATTGGATGAATTTGTTTTGGCAAGACAACACCCGTACAATGTGCTTTAATGTATGCTTTATTATATCGTGCAAATATCAGATTGTCAACGGATAAGAAGAAAAATTACTCTTGACAACGACAGTACAAATGCACAAAATAGGGATACTGGACATACATTGAATAGGTAACATTCTGTTTATTAGACACTTATTACAGCTTGACAGCTTTTGGTAGGTGTCTTTTTTTATTATTTTTCAACCAGGAAAGAGGTAACTTTATGCTAGGTACTTTTGGCACATCTCAATATAAAGCCGCAGAGGACTTCCGGACACACAAGGATTATCTTACATATATGTATGGCAATGCCAAAGGATTTATTACTAGGAGTGTTATACCGCAGGATCACAAGGGGATATATTATGAATCGTTTGCATTCCCAGACCGGCTTATTAATCGTAACAAGTACTATGGCGTCACCAATGTCTATACATCCATGAATACATTTTTATCAAAACACAAAGACGGAAACATACATAGCGGGCGAAAAGTCGAAAACCTGAAACGTCTTAACGCCCTATACCTTGACATTGACTGCTATAAAACAGAAATGACGCAGGAACAGGTTCTTTATGAGCTGGAGACAGATTACTTTGGGTATACGCTGCCGGTTCCCACATTCGTTATTAACAGCGGGCGCGGATTATATTTAATTTGGAAAATTGACGAAGACAGGAACGCCCTGCCACGCTGGAAAACAGTTGAAAAATATCTCTTGGAACAGTGCAAGGAATTTAATGCAGATCCACAGGCGATCGATGCAGCGCGGATCCTGCGCGTCCCATACAGCATCAATGGCAAAAATGGTGAAACCGTCAGCATCATACGCTTTAATGATGTAAGCTACACGCTGCATGAGATAATAAGTGAATATGGCTTAAAACCTCAAAAGTATAAGAAAGGAAAGACCGAAAATAAAGATACATACCCTTATGGCAAGGCGACAGCCAGGCAGCGGCGCGTTGCGCAGTGGCAGGCTGCAGAGTTCGGTTTGGATTTGCCTGATTTTAATGATTATAAGGCGACTTTTGACTTCATAGGTAAAAACAGCGGCAGGAGACATGAAGAAGTGGACGAGGATGGGAAGGTTATTATTTTCGCCAAGGCAAAAACCATAACCTCAATGCTTGATGGGCGGATAAATGACCTTTTCAAGCTTTTTGCTATGCGCAAAGGTGAAGACTGCAGCCGCGAATATGCACTTTTCCTTTGCCGCTTATGGACTGCAGAGCGGACAAATGATTTTGCCTATGCTCTAGAACAGACACAGGCTCTCAATAGATCTTTTGACGTACCTTTTGATGAAAAGTATGTTGCGTTAAGAACAAAAAGTGCTGAGACGAAGCTTAAGACTGGGAAAACTTACCAATACAGCTTATCTAAATTAATTGAAGTCTTGAATATAACGAAGGAGGAGCAGGAAAAGCTGGACTATCTCTGCGAACATCCGGAAGATCATGTTGCCAGGAAGAAGGTTGCTAACCGAAGGGCATATTTGTCACGCCTTAAGAAAAGTGGTAAAAAGACAAAGAGCGATTCTGTCAGAGAACGCAGAGAGGCTGTTGCATCACTTATTGCGGATGGAAAATCAAAAAAAGAAATATGTAGCATATTACAGATAAGCGAAAGGACATATGACAGAGACAAGGCAGCTGTTACCGCCAGCAGCATGTTAAACAGCGCAAAAGAGGTTGTTAAGGAAGTTCTGGAAGAAAGTGCAGAAAGGATAAGAGGTACGGCCGAAACCGTTAAACGGAGTCTTAATACAGCTGCAGCGTCAAAAAAAAGCACCGCAGATCTTCTTTCGCCATTTTTTAAGCACAACAATTATGAGAGGACAACCGAAGGTTGTCCCGCTTGCGCGGCCCTAGGAGGACAGGGTACGGGAGAGGGGCTTTTGCACCCTTCCGGTGTTGGCGGGTAATTGTTGGTTGCCCTGCTTTGGCCGGTTATGGGGTTACCTGTCCCTTCTCCGGTTTTTTGCAGAAGTTGCCTATATTATCACCGTGATTATGATTTTTTTATTGAGCAAATGAGGTGTTATGCTTGACAATGTATTTACTGTATTGCAAAATAATATGCAGAGTCTGTATGCTGAAATATAATAGGATAGCTTGACAATGTATATACATCCTGCTATAATATACTTGTAAAGAGAAAGCACGAAGAAAGTGAGGTACTTTTGTATGGCCAAAAAAATTGCGTTCATTAATGGAAAGGGTGGCTGTGGCAAGACCACATCCATTTTCCATGTTTCTGGTGTTTTGGCAAGGATGGGAGAGAAGGTTCTTGTGATTGATTTTGACAAGCAGAGAAATACCACGGATACCTTGTTGATGAATGCTGAAAAACCGGAAAAGACAGTCTTTGAGTTTATGCTGGGAAAAGCTACGGCACAGGAAGCTACTGCGGAAGCACTTTTCCAAAGCAGAGGAAATGCCAATCCGAAATATTATGGTGTTGATTGTATGGCTGCCAGTGTAAATTTGGAAGATGAATCGGCTCTTAAGAAGATTGATAAAGACCGATTTGAAAAGGAAATCGGGGCTTTTATCACGGAAAAAGGGTATGATTGGGTGCTTGTGGATATGCCGCCTTCAAATAAGGAATTGAACAACATTTGTTTTTCCTGCATTGTGGATTTTGTGATTGTTCCTTTTTCTTCTGACATTTATAGTGTCAGTGGTTATGGTGACATTATGAACACGGTGGATGAAGCGAGAGACATTAACCCGAGTCTTAACATTTTGGGTGTGTATTTGTCGCGGTATATGAAAAATTGTGCGGTTGACAAGTATATTAAGGAGCAGCTTGAGGATTTTGATACTTTCATTCCTGTACAAATTCCTTTAGCTGCGGATGTAAGGGAAGCGGTGATGTTTGGCCGGCCTATAAGTTTTTATAAGGCAGCATCTGAAAGTCGGTCAGCTTATGAGCAGCTTACTAATGAGATTATAGAGCGTGTAGAAGCTAACTGATAGGGAAGGGAAAGGATAATAACATGGCAAAAAATTTTAATAAAGCAGGAAGTGCAGAAACGATTAAGAAAGTTGCGAAAGCAAGTGCAGAAAAAGCACAGGTAATTGTTATAAAGATGATAAATAATAATAACCTGCATGATTGCCCCAGCAACTTTGAGGACATAAAAGATACAGCAGACCTTGAAAACAGTATCAAGGAACTTGGGTTCACGGATCCGATCGAGGTGACCGCATTTGGGCAGGATGAGGGAGAGTTCATGATTGTAAGCGGACACCGCCGCAGAAGTGCCGGCGTCAAGTGTGGCATGGAAGTATTTCCCTGTATCGTTAAGACATTTGATAACCAAAGTGAAGTTGAAAATTATGTTTTGCTGGCAAACAGTCAGAGGGATAGCGCAAAGGACCCGCTGCTGTTCTGCAAAAGGTATAAGATGCATGAGGAATACTTAAAAACGGTAGGGTTCAAGGGCAAAATACGGGATGAGGTTGCAAAGCGTTTAGGTATAAGTACCCCGCAAGCTGACAGATACAATACCATGAATAAGGTGATTCTGCCGGTTTGGGATATGGTGAGAGATGATATTGTAGGAATGTCAAGTGTGTTACCTATGGCAAGCCACAGCGAAGCGGAGCAGGCTGATATATACAATATAATGCAGGAAGCGCTGGGAAAAGGGATAACGCTAACCCGCGATACGGTAAAGCAGATTGTTGAGGGGTTTCGTGGGGGTAAGAAATCATGGGCTGAAATTGCAGGTTTGCCAAGGGATAGCGGCTTGCCGCTTAATGGGCAGATAAATACAGAGCCAGGAGAAACCAAAGATCCAAAGGAACATGACCGTAATGGAGAAGTAAGAAGGGAATTCGATCCTATTGCTGCAGAAGCAGACAAGGCAGATGCAGATCGTGAGGCATGGGAGAGGCAAGATGATGAGCCACAAAGAAAGCAGCCTTTGACAGAAGATGAAAAATGCGATAAAAGAGGAAAAGATATTATAAAGCATCTTGAAAAGCTGAACAATTATCTTTCTGACATTTATACGTTTTCAAGCCAGGAAGATGCAGAGGAAACCTTAAAAAACATGGCAAGTACTTTTTCAGTGGTGGTTGATGAAATGTACACAATATCCAGGGAGTATGGTCTGGATAAGATATTTGATGTTTCACTGGCTGATATGAAAAAAAAGGTTGGCGAGTATTGACACACAGGGCGGGAAAACCTGCCCTACATCCTTAATAAAGAGTTAGTTAATTGATGATGTATATACAAAACACTAAATTAAACGGGCGCGGAAGGAAAATCCGTTATCACGGTGAGGATGAGAGCATGGTAAAAAAATTATTTTATATCGTTTTGGTGCTGTCAACGATTGTTTTTAGTGCATCCGGATGTGGGCGTGTGGGAACAGAAGAATCTGAATCTGCTTCTGCTTTACCGAGTGACGCAATTATGGCAATAGAAGGGAATGAAATTTATCTTTATGATGCAACCTTATCTTTGCCGACAGGCGTGAGTTATGGAAAAAGGGAAACAGAGGATGGGATATCATATTATGTATGGAAATCAGGAGCAGAATATGTTTTGCCATCCAGCATTGATGTTTTGTTTTATATTTATGAAGGCAATGATAAAAAATCGCCTGATCCGGAACTGGAAGACGGTGAGGTCAGGAGCAGTTTTGGATCTTACATACAAAACGGGTTTGGTTCGGAAGTGGAAGAACCAAGGATTATGATGGATGCAGGAATAACGAGCAATAATGATTGGTATACACTTTGTTTTACCGGATATGGCGGGGCTACACAAGAAATTACGACGTATGGTGTATATTGTTATCCGAAATCTTATTATGGTGTCTATCTGTTGCAAAAAGGAGTTTCCGAAGATCATACCAGGAATTATTATGGCTTTGTTTTTTCAAATGATGGGCAAGGGGATATTTTTACGGAAGAAGAATATGATCTCCTGTTTGGCCAGATTAAGAGCGGATTTGAGATAAATGAATTCTTCTCCTTGCCGCAGTTAAATTATGATGCAGCACAAGATTTTTCAGATGGTTACAATTATAAGCAGCTACAGGAACTATTTAAGGATACATGGAATTACTATATCATCACCGGCAATAGAGCAGTAACAACATTGAAAGAAACAGGAGAGGATGATATAACAAAAGAAAATAACGTGATGGATCCGGAATCTTGATGCGGAAATATTTCTACATTAATTTTAGAAAGGTGAGTAAAAGAATTATGACGGATTATTTATCTTTAAGGCTGAATAAGAAATTAAAAGAAGATTTTTATGCTTTTTGCAAGAAGAAAGGGATTCCGGTAGGAACGTTGATTAAGCTGCTTGCAAAGGAAGTGATCCAAAATGGGAAAGCTCCGTTTTCTGTAATGGGAGACAGAAACTATCCTGATGAAAATCTGACTGTAATTTCTATCCGAATGGATCCACAGACAAAAGAAAAATTTTCTGCAGCTTGTGAAGAATTTGGTTTGCCTATGAGCATTGTTATACGGGCCTTTATGGATTATTGTATTACAAATAATAGCATACCCTTTGAAATTGGGGGAAGATAACATTAAAATGGAGGTTAATTATATGAAACAAATTACCAAATCAGAAAAACTTCATAGTGTGTATGTTTATTGTAAGGAAAATTTTAAGCCAAGTGATACGTTGTTTGAGGATGAAGCGAGTATTAAGGATGAAAATGAATTAAGGTTTTTTAGGGTTATTCACGAATTTTTCCTTCAAGAAAGACAAAGAGAGTATCTTAATAACAGGAGACAAAATGGACAAAAAGAAGATATATAAAATTTATGCAGGTGTAAACGGTGCGGGAAAATCGACACTTTACCATTTGTATGACACAGATAAATCTGAAAAACGTATAAATTCTGATGAAATACTAAAGAAAAATGGTGGTGATTGGAGAAATATCAGCGATCAAGGAAAAGCAATGAAAGAAGCTGTATTACAGATAAAAAAATGTTTCCAAGAAGGTGTTTCGTTTAATCAGGAAAGCACATTGACTGGAAAAACTATTATTGGAAATATACGCAAGGCAAAAGAACTGGGGTATTCTGTTCAACTGCATTATGTAGGGCTAGATAGTCCGGAGTTAGCTATACAACGTGTGAAAAATAGGGTAAATGAAGGAGGGCACGGAATTGATGAAGCTACAATAAGAAGCAGATATAATGCGTCCTTGGGAAATTTGAAAGAAGCTGTCTTAATATGTGATAGTGCTATAGTCTATGATAATTCAAAAGAATTTAAAGATGTGGGGCGAACTGAAAACGGTGTATGGGTAGAATTTGATAAACAGTGTGCATGGTTAAATAAAGCATTTCCGAATGTTGGCTTGGATAAGGATAGGACAAGGGAAGATAATCTTGGAAATAAAAAAGAAAAATCTTCTCGGATGAGTATGCAAAGCTATATGATGCAGATTACAAAAAGAAAAGAAACCGATAAAGAAAAACATCCTGATCTATACCACAAAAGCAAAGGGCGGGAGAATAGAGACAGATGTTAGGCTGCCATATGTAAGGTAATAAAAAGTATACTTTTCCGTACTACCATTACTTTGCCTTGCAGGAAAGTTGTAAAATGTATATAATCAAGTTATTACAACTTGCAAAATAGAATATATATATTTTGCAACTAGGAGAGTGTCAGTATGGGAAGATTTTATGGTTATAACAGGGTAAGTTCAAAGGAGCAGCATCTTGATAGGGGCAGAAAGAGCATAGAACGTTTTTGTAATGAACATGATTATGAGCTGGTTAAAATATTTGAGGATAAGCAGACCGGCAGGAGTTTTGACCGCCCCCGTTATGTTGTACTTAAAGAAGATGTAGTACAGGCGGGAGATACAATCGTAATACCTGAATACGACCGGTTGGGCAGAGCGGATCAGACAAAGCAGGAATTAGAATATTTTAAATCTCATAAAGTACGCATTATATTTCTTGATATTCCAACTACCCAGATTGATCTAACGCTCATGACAGATGGAATGAGCGCTGCTATCCTTTCCTGCATCAATGACATGCTTATTTCCTTTTATGATCTTATGGCGCGGACTGAATTGCAGCGTAAGAAGAAAAGGCAGCAAGAGGGAATAGAAGCAAAAAAGGCGCGCGGAGAATGGGATAATTATGGCAGACCCCGGATAATGTCAGCTGCAGATTTTGCCAGGCATTACCAGCGTGTCGTAGATGGCAGCATAGGGAGCCTAGCACTGATGAGAGAGTTGGAGCTGAATAAAGACACATATTTTCGGTATGTTAGGGAATACAAACAGACGCATTAATTTAATAACGGTGATAAGAAAAAGGGATGAAAAGACAATAAATAGATGAAAGGATGGTTATAAAAAATGTATAGTACGGTGATTGAAATTAGAAATGATGTTTCGGAGGATATGTTAAGACAATTAAAGCTTGATATTGAAAGTGCATTTGTAAATAGGGTAGGAACGGTTGAAAATATTAGTAAAGAACTATACCGTTTTGAATTTGCTGGGGATGAAGATGCCTATGGTTGTTTGCAACTTGGTTTAATCACACTAAAAAGGCAAAAAAGATTTACATCTAATGTTATTTTGTGGCAATGGATTGATGAAGATCCTGATGAAAGTTGTGATGTGCTTAAAGAGTTTTCAATAACATTGAGGTGACAAATAATATGGCAGCGAGTAGAAAACAAATTGCATTTGACCTTGATACAAAAGCATTAAAAATTTATTATCCATCAGAAAGTTGGAATAATGCTTATGATGTAATCAAAAGACATATGGAGAACAGTGGTTTTAAATGGTTACAAGGATCGGTATATGTTTCTGAAAAACCAATGTCACCGGTTAAAGTAACGGATACATTATGCGAGCTTGTTGAAAAAAATCCGTGGTTGAATCTGTGCATGAGAGATTGCAGAGAGACAAATATAGGAAGAGAACATAACCAAAATCATATTTTTGATAAAAATGCAGATATTCCTACAAGAGAAGAATTGAAAGCAAATAAAGAAAAAAAAGCATCTTCAATGGAAGACTGGAAAAAACAGATAAAGGAAATGAAGGAAAAAGGCGGCGGCACGCCGAAAAAAGCTGAAAAAACCAGGGATGATAAGGAACGTTAAGAAGTTGAATCAGCCAGAAAACTTGACATAGAATATACATTTTGCTCTAATTATAAAGAGGATACCTATAATTATAATCTGTAAGGAGGAAAGATAGAAGAATGGAAGGTCAAAAGACTTTAACAAAGGAAGAAAAGAGGAAGTCATGGAATTATGCAATCGGTATGATGCAGGTGGACGGCGTGAAGCCGGATGCGGAATACCTGGAACTTGTAGAAAAGGAGATAAATGGGGAAATTACCCTGGATGAAATGGAATTGATTATATTAAAACAGTATGACGAGACGGGGAGATACCAGTGAAGAACGAATATACTGACCCATATATTAACCGGCAGACGGGAACCCTTAAAAATTTTTTGGGCATATCAGACAACGATAAACTGCAAACAGCGGAGGCAAAAATAACAGGTATTGCCATGGGAAGACTTAACAGGGATCCCGTTCAAGGAAACTTTGATTTTGCTCATTTATGTAAGATTCATGAAAAAATTTTTGAAAAAATATATGAATGGGCGGGAACCCCAAGGACAGTCAATTTTGAAAAGGCTGAGCGAGCTTTAGCAGGGCTGTCAGTTGAATATTCAAAGTATGATGAAATAGAAAAAGACGCTGCCATGGTTATTGCGGATATGAAAAAAGTGAATTGGAAGAGCTTGCCATTAGAACAAAGGGCAACTGAATTTTCACGGTGTATGGCGGACTTATGGAAGGTGCATCCATTCCGGGAAGGGAACACAAGGACAACAGTGACTTTTTGCTGTGATTTTGCTGAGAGCAGAGGGTTTGGCCTTGACAGGGATTTATTTAAGGACAACAGCGAATATGTAAGGACAGCGTTAGTGGCGGCTTCCGCAAAGTTTTCTGACGAGTATGTAAGAAAAACGTTAGCGGCGTCTTTGGCAAAGCCGGATGGACATGGAACAAGGGCGGTATTGGCGGCGGCTACTGAAAACTTCACTAAAGCCCTGGGAGACCGTTCCCAGCCGGAGCATCTTTGCAGAATTATAAAAGATGGTATGGAAAGATGGGAAGAGGCTCACCTTGCCAAAGACAATGAAATAAGCATGGGTGGACATGCCCAGGGCAATAAAATGAGCATGGACGACTACAAGGAAAAAATATCTAAGGCGAGGAAGTCTGCAGGGAAGGATTATTCTGCAGAACCGAAAAGAGAGCATGGGAAAAGTGATAGCAGGAGTGAAAGATAAAACGGGAGGGAAAAGTAATCAGCTTTCTTGATAATATAAAATCAATTCCTATTACGGACTACGCGCAGCGTTGCGGGTATACCCTTGTAAGGAAAGGAAAACGCTATGTCAGCCTTAAGGAGCATGATAGCGTAATGATAGACATAGAGAAAAACTGCTTCTGGCGAAACAGTATTTTAAAAAAAGGCGCACGGGACGGTGCAGGTAGTATAATTGATTTCGCCATGGAGTTCATGAACTATGAACGTAATGAGGCAATGAGGGCACTAGCCGTTATGTATGATATTCATGGCGCTAAGAAACCAGAGAGGGCAGAATACATGGTGGCGCCAAAGCCCATTGAACTGCCAAAGCGGGAAATAGAGGCGTTGGAACTGCCGCCAAAAGCGGCTAACTCTAACGCCGTTTTTCGTTATCTTTTAAAGGAAAGGGAAATAGATCGTTCGGTCATACTCTATTTTCTGTCGAAAAAAATGCTTTACCAGGATGCGGAACATAGCAACTGTATATTTGTATCTCATAAATTTGCCTGTGCAAGAAGTACTGGTGGACAAAAGTTTGTCAGGGATCTAAACGGGTGTGATTATAAGAGGCTTCTGGCATGATGGTGGGTACTTAGCCATGCCTTATTTATAACTACATATTGAAAAACCACCTGTGTTCCTTTAATGTATTAACGACCAAGAAAACACACAAAGGAGTATCCACAGATGGTTTCTGTTAATACATTATGCAAAAATATCCTAAATGTCAAGAACTCTGTTATTGAAGATTGCAGCTTTTACCCTGATGCCGATGGTGTAAAACATATCCGCATCAAGGCCAGACCAAACAAATGGCATGAGAATGACTGCCCGCTCTGCCATAAAAGATGCAGGCATTATGACAGCAAATGTGCTCTCCCGCGTATATGGAGAGGACTTGACTGTGGAGGAACCCTTGTTGAGGTGGAGTGCCATACCCATCGCATCAAATGCCCTGTCCATGGTGTCCTCGTGGCCGATGTCCCCTGGGCATACCCGGGCAGTGGCTTTACAAAGGACTTTGACCTCACTGTCGGGTGGCTTGCAACTTATCTGCCCAGAAGCACCGTCTCCGAGTACATGCGCATCGACTGGGAGACGGTCGGAAGATGTGTCCACCGGACATTGAACGACATTGAGCCGGAGCGTTCCAGACGGCTGACAACCTTGTAAATATCGGTATTGACGAGACCAGCTATAAGAAAGGGCACAAGTACATCACGGTCATCGTCAACCACGATACCAATACGGTCGTATGGGCTGCACAGGGGCACGGAAAAGGTGTCCTGACGCAGTTCTACAGGCAGCTTACACCGGAACAGCTTTCATCCATCAGAGTGGTTACCGGTGACGGGGCGAAGTGGATCACGGAATGTGTGAATGAATTCACTCCTGACTGCGAACGCTGCGTCGATCCCTTCCATGTCGTCGAATGGGCAATGGAAGCCCTTGACGAGGTGCGCCGCGAGGTATGGCGTGAGGCTTACAGCGAGGCCGTGCAGCTTGCCAGAAAACATCCCAGAGGGAAAGGCTATCCCAAGGCAGATGATGCCGGAGCCGCCATCGTAAAAGCTGCCAAAGAAAAAGCGGAGGAGATAAAGAATTCCGCATACGCACTCGGCAAAGCACCTGAACACCTGACAGAGAACCAGCAGGCAAAAGTGGCAATGATCGCCGGGAACAACAACAGGCTTTACCGCGCCTACCGCATGAAAGAGACGCTCCGGCTTCTTTTAAAGCTCAAAGACACCGGGGAAGCACAAGCAGCCCTGAAACGCTGGCTCTGGTGGGCAAGCCATAGCAGGATCAGCGCATTCAGGGAACTGTATCAAAAGATCAGACGCCATAAAGAGCATATCCTCAATACCATACGGCTGGGCATGAGCAACGCACGGGTCGAAGCAACGAACAACAAGATCAAGCTGATCGTCCGCAAGGCATACGGCTTTCGCAATATCCAGAATATGCTGGACATGGTGTATCTGGTCTGCTCGGATTTGAAGGTTCCACTTCCCAACCGAAAACCCAAAACCGCCTGATCAGCATAAACACTGGGGTTGTGGGTGTTTTTCACCCACCATTACCCCTGAAGAGCCGATTATAATGAATGTTTCTTTTTCCGTCCTTCCAATGCTGCAAGAACGCTGGTTTTAGCAGAAAGTATCATTGATGTTATGTCAGTTATGACACAGTTTGTCCGGGAAGGAAAAAGGTATACAAATTATGTTTACCTTTCCCTTGCCAGAACAAATAAACTGCCAAGCCTGTTTTATCACCTAGAGCAGGAAAAGAATATAAACCATATTCTGATTGTCTTTGATAATGATGATGCAGGGATTACTGCAGGAGAAGCTGTCATTGCCGGCTTAAATAATATGGGGTATAAGGGTATAGTTGAAATATTTGCCCCGCCTTCTGGAAAAGACTGAAATGATTATATAAAAATGACGTCAGATAGGGAAGGTATAAGCCTGGATGAAAGAAGTTATAGAAAATTTTCTGGTTGCGTTTTTTTGTTATTCCAAACATTTGGCTGATTTATAAAAGTATATTATGTAAACGGTTGCACAGGGGAAAAACCTGCAGTAATACACGTTGCATTATACGCTGCAGCAAATGCCCTGAAACGGAAGTTGAAAAGATTCAGTTCCGCATATTCATCTTAAAACACCAAAACATCAAACCAGCAGGTAAAAAAAACATGTAGAGTTCTTCAAATTTCATAAAAAGCGAGTATCGAAGGATACGGAAAAGGAATAGACAATGTGTAAAGCGTCTTAATGGCTTATTTAAGACGCTTATTTTGTTGCCGTGACGAAAACCACGAAAAACATTTTAAATCGCTCTACGGGGCAAATAAGGGCATTGTACGGCCTTTCGCTGAAAATCGTGTTTACGAGTGAGAGCCGGTGAGGAGCGAATATCTTGACAATATATGTACATTATGCTATAATGACGAAAAATTTTGGAGGAATATTATATGAATTATGTATTTAGTGAGGAAATCTATGTAAAGCAATTAGGAAAGCCAAAGGGCAAGGGTATATGGGTATTTGGAGACAGGAACAAAACTTTTTTGATCTCAGCTGGAAGCAGTGAGTTTCCGATTACTTATGACAATGCAAAAAAAGAAGTTTGCCTTAAATTGCAAGAGCAGCGTTATCCAATGTATAAAACCATTTATCTCCATCCAGCCGAGACTGCAGATGAACAATAAAAGGACATCCTGGAGGATATAAGAAAATGTCTTTTTTCCGTTTTGCGAAAGGACAGGTGAAGCGTGGGTAATAAAAGATATTCCCTTGATGAAAAAGGAGTTGCTTATCAAGATAATAATAGTGCTGGGGATCCTGGTGCTTCTTGTGGCAAGCGAAATAATAACATGATGGGGTATAAAAAATTTTTGGCATTAATAAGCATATTTTCTTTCATTTGCTGTTTTAGGGCTTGCTTCTTGGACAGGGTAATTGTAAGTGGCAGTAGCATGGATCCGGCTTATTCAGATGGAGATGTTATGTGGGCAAGAAAATTTGCCATTGACAATGTGGAAAGGTATCAGGTTGTTGTGGCAAAAATAAATGGGCTTCTTGTGATAAAAAGAGTGATTGGGCTGCCAAATGAGCAACTGCAGATTATTGACGGACATGTTTATATAAACGGAACAATTTTGGAGGATGATTATGGGTATCCAACAAAGAAATATGGATGTGCCGCGAGTGTAGTGTCACTTGGAGAAACGGAGTATTTTCTTATGGGAGATAATAGAGATGAGAGTATGGATTGCCGTACATGGGGGGCTGTTGACATAGAAAACATAAAAGGAATTGTGGTGTTCCGGTTCTTTCCGTTTTGGAAAATACAGGCTATAAAATAGTTTGTATTTTAATCACCGTGATAAGAATGAAAATACAAAAAAATGCAGAGAAAAGTTAAAGGAAAATTATTTTGGAAAGGGAATATTTTATGTTTGACTGGTTTAGAGAAATTGGCGAAGAATTAGGAGGAATTGACAGTGTAGCAGCAAAAAAAGAACGAATGGAAAAGAAGGAAAAAGAACGGTTAAATACGTTCATATTTTCAGGAAAAATGAAGCTGCTTATTATTTGCTTAGGAATATTGTATATTATAATGTCAGGCAGTACAATAAAGACGCTGATCGCGGAAGGAAGAATAGCGATAATTATAAAAAGAATTGTTATGATGATTAACGCAGCGATAGTGATTTTTGCCTTGTGCTTTGGAAAAAAGAAAGGTGAAATTGTTGCGCTGATAGGAGCATTCATTTTTGTTTTGCTCTTGTTTCTGTCAATCATTCTTGTATAGCAATTAGGAAGGAGAAACTGTGAGAGTAATAGAACGTGAAGATTTTACTGTAATTAGAGAAATGGCAAAAAAATATAATATGAATGTTGCGGACTTTGGGAGGTCTATTGTCAGGCAGTCAGAGAGAACCATGGGGAGAGCAATCCGGGTAACTGAAAATGAATATAACTACATAAAGGATACGGCGGAAAAAAATGAAATGTCAACAGCAAGGTTTTGCGCACTTGCATGTCATGCTTATCTGGCGGCCAAAGAGAATGGGAACATACCAATAGAATACCATGCAGGTAAAGAAAACAGAACAAAAAGACTTGAGGCAAGAATTTATAACAGCAATGATGAAGAAGAACTTTTGAAAATTGCAAGCGAGTATAGTATAAAAATTTCTGCACTTATACGCTATTGTGCATTGCATTTTGATGGAAAAAAATCAATTTTGAGGAAACAGGGAAAATGGGAAAATGATACAGGATACGGGTAAACGTTTCCTGTTTATTTTTCTTTTACCGCTTTCCCGATGCCTTTATAAAAAATAGTTTGGTATATTTAATGTAGACATTTTCCGGAAAATTGCAGGGGTCTTATACGCGGCTTGCCGCGTATTTAGCAAGCAGGGGGAATTGTACTCCCACTTCGTTGGAGTTCAATTCCCGCTTGTTAGACATTTTGTAATATGCAAGCTATTACAAAATTGGGGTTGCACCCCCTAATACCCCCGCATTTTGCCGACGCCGCGGCAAAATATTTTGTTTTAAAATGCTATGCTGCAATTTAATCACCGTGATAACAAGGAGCAAAAAATGATAGGCGTATACTATACATTTTTGGTAATTATTTCTGTGCCGGTATATATTCTGTCTGGCATATTAAGAGAAAGAAAAAAGAAAATTGGAACAACTGCTTGTTATGTGTTTCTTTTTATGATAGCACTGTTATTTTTATAGAGCGGGAGGAAGCAAAATTGGCGAGAAAAAGAGAACGGAAATTAAATGTATATCTATTGGAAGAAGAATGGGAAATACTGCAAGCAAAAAAAGATGAAGCAGGCATGTCGCAATCTGATTACATAAGGAACATGATATTATTTGGCGCTGCACATGAAAGGACAATGTTTTCAAAGGAAAATGAAACGAAATTGATTTATGAAATAAATAAGATCGGAACTAATCTAAATCAAATTGCAGCCAGGGCAAATGCAAGTAGGATTGTAGATAACAGGGATTTTGATAATTTATATCAGAATTATCTGGAACTTCTTACAGCTTATGACAAATTTATAAGGGGTAAATCAAATGGCGACTACTGAAATTAATGCGATTACAACTACACCAAATAAGGCTTTAAATTATACGCTTGCTGATAAGATTGTTGAGATTGATTCTGAAAAAGACATTAATAAGGAAATTCCTAACACTGTTTTTGAAAAGAATGGGAAAAAATATGTACATTACTATACTATAACGGGATTCCAAAATTGCAGCATACAGACACCGTATGACGCATTCAGAGACAGGCAGGAAAAATGGCAAGGAGTAAAGTATAAAAATGGTGGAAGTAAAACCAAAAGCGGAAATGAGCCTGTCATGTATCATCTCCATCAAAGTTTTGAAGGATTTGAAGTATCATATGAAACGGCAAATGAAATTGGAAGAAAATTAGGTGAAGAAGTATTTCCGGGATATGTTGTAACTGTGTCTACACATGGTAATACTGATAATATCCATAATCATTTTATAATAAGCGCATGGGATGAAAATGGAAGAAAGTGGAATGACTGCCATAAAACAAAAAGACTTATCAGAAGTGTATCGGATCGTTTATGTGAAGAATATGGATTGAGTGTTTTGGAACATACACGGGATATGAAACTTTTAAAGTATAAGGATGAAAATGGAAAGTTACATTATTATGAGCCAACAGACCGGAAAAATGAACTTATCAGGAAAAGGAATCTGGGAGAAATTTCGCGTGATGATGTTGGAAGCTATCGAAATGTGTTGCTTTATGAGGAAGAACAGAACAAGAAGCAGAATAACCGTGTTGATATTAAGGCGGACATTGATACATTACTTCCCAGCTGCAGGAGTTATGAAGAATTAATTGAGCGTCTTCGGGATCTTGGTTATACAGTAAGGGATAAAAAGAAAAATGGAGAATGGCTGGCACATGTTTCTTTCCAGGCACCAATGCAAAACAAGGCAACACGAGAAGATAAATTAGGTGATGGGCAATTTTATCTTCGTGAAAACCTGCAAAAGTTCATAAGTGAACAAAGCGAACCTGCAAAAGATCTTCAGCTGCAGAATAAATCAAAGAAAGAATCAAATATTCCCTATCATAGTGAATATATGTATGGGAGAACAGATCTTAATGAAATAAATGATGATTATAAGACTGTACTTGAAAATGGGGAGTATTTCATAAAAGAAAGAACAAAAGCAGAGAAAAAAGTTATTACAGACATTCGTGCTAAAGATATAAAGGTGAGAGGCTTAATTGATACGACGCAGCTTCATAAAATTATAGAACAACAGAATTTGCAACGGGCGCGGAGAAAGCCATACTTAAACGATACCCAGGAGCAAAAGCTGGTGGCTCAAATTCAAAGCAGCTTCCGCTGCCTTCAATATGCGGAGCAGCATAATATATACAGTTATGAACAGATCATTGATTTGTATTCTGCCTGCAAGACAAAGTATGATGCAGCCATCGATAATTTAACAAAGGCAGAGCAATCGATAGGGCAGTTAAAGAATATTTTGGCCGTTCCGGATAAATTGGCAACTCTACGTCATAAGGTTGATAGCCACAAAAATGATATATCCTATATATTGGAGGAATATAACCAGGATAATAAAGCCATTACAAATTATAAGGCTATTACAGAAAAATATAGGATCTACATGCCGCAGGGAATACAGACATTAGAAAAAAGTTAATGATTTTGAAACAAGGCAAAACATTAATAGAAAGTACATGGCAGATATTTTGATGCAAATGGCAGAACTGGAAAACTGTATAAGGACGTTTGATCGTATTGACAGCGAACATGGAAACAAGAATAGTAATGCCATGGAAATATTTAAAAAGATTTCGGAGGCATCTGCACAGCTAAGAGAAGAAGAAAAAAAGAAAATAAATAAAGAAAGATAATTGGTAATAAGCAGCTGGGAGACTTTAATGATTTTCATTAAGGTCTCTTTTTTTGCAATATAAAATTTGGAAATAGAACATAAACAAATTATACCAAAACGCGATTAATATTAATAATTGGGACATACAGCGGTTGACAGCATATGGGGGGGATGTTAAAATGGGGTTTGTAGCAATTCTTTAAAAAATTGGGAGGGAAAATAGTATGTCTGATTTTGGTTCTGAATTGGGTAATAGCGGTTTAGCTATTATGGGAAAGATAATAGATGCCCTGCTTAAATTGATCGGAAAGATATATGAATTGATTAAGGAACGGACAAGCGCCGAGTATAAGCTAAAAAAAGCTGAATACGAAAACATGAAACAGGATGCAAAAGAGAAAATCTTTGCTGAAAAAATCGAAGGAATGGTTGGATATGTGAACCATGAAGATTTAGTAAAGGCCGGCGTGCCGCTTACAGCAGTGGGTATTACTCTGGATGATGAAGGTTTCAAGAAACTTGCGGAACGATGTAAGCGGGAAGGAATCGTTATATCAGGAGTTGAGGATATAAGGGAACGTGAATTGACCGGCAAAAAAACTATAATAGTGGAATGCAAGCAGAGCGATCTTGTTCGTCTGGCAAATTTGATTGACCTTATGAATGATGAAAAGAAAATAGATTTGGTGCAGGAGGAAATTCAAAAATTAGAATCTAAAAATCAGGAACTTAAATCAGAACTTGAAGGATTAAAGGGTAAAGAAGATCTAACACCGGAAGAAGCCGACCGCATAAAAGAAATCGAAGCTGAAATTGAGGAAAATAATCTTGTTATAGAAGAATTAAATAATCAAATAAGCGATATCCGTCATGAACATAACCAAGAACTTAACCAAGAACAGGCAAGAGGTGTTGTGGAGCAAGCTGTAAACGGAGAAACATTGCGGGGGGTTACATTTGATGAAGCGGTTGACCGGTGGACAGGCGGTAATCTTGATAAAGACACTACCTGTTTTGTGGTTGATGCAAAAGATCCGGATCGTTACATAGTCTGCAATGCTAAAAACGATACTTTCCGGAACCAGGATTATATTAAGACCACTTACGAAGTCTATAACGGCAGCAAACAAGTATATGCCACCAACGACGGGCGATTTGAGGGGAGGCCAAAGGATTATTGGGCTAGGGAAAAAGCAGCCATGAGGGATGCCGGTGGTTTTAGTGATTTAGTAATTAAATTCTATTCTGTAAAAGAATTAGAAGCTTACCGGGAGAATTTTAAAGCGCAAAATGCTACGGAACTTGATAAATTGGGCGCAGGGAAAGAGGGCAGAAATTATGATGAGATCATAAAGTCTCTCGAAACAAAACTTAATGAATGCGGAGCGGAATATAAAGAAGGGATTGTGATTAATAAGGAAAGTGGGAAGCCCATTACACTTACAGATAGCATGAGTGATGTTGAAATGGCAAATGCTGCAGAAGCGACAGTTATAGGGAAACAGATTAATAATTATATGGAAATCAAACAGCTTGAAAGTGATGTCGCCATTGCAAGAACAAATGTGCTTACCACGGATGAGGGAACAAATGAACATTCTGTTGCTCAAAGTGTTTTTGAACAAACAGATAGCAAATATAAGGCGGCGCTCGACATGGAAACCCAGCTTATTGATGAGAGAAAAGATATAAATGCCATACAAGCAGAGCATGACGTTAAAATGCAGGAGAAAGAAAAACCCGATGATAGGCGGGATGAAAGAGTATCAGAAATTGGTGATGAAAAAAATACAATGGCTGAGTACAAAGGTCAAATTGATAAGAAGAAGGATAATGCGGCAAAAGGAAATGATATAAAAGATCGGGATGTAAATAGACAAAATGCGATTCCGAAGGGCAAGGAAGATAGATGATCGTTATCACGGTGATAACGAGGAGCGAAAGGAGTTGGTAATTTATGAAACCCAGAAAACAAAGTAGTGCCGAATACGTCATATTAGCATTATCTTTGCTTGCGGTTGTCTTCTTATCTCTTAAAGCAGGAATGGCGCTTACTGATAAGGCAGCAATAGAGGCTGCACAGGGGATGGCATCCGATGGACTAAACAGTTTTAACGTGTATATGGATTGCTTTAATGCGCGGCTGGCAGATCCTTCATTATCTTTTGAATGGAATGAAAATGTTAAAAAAACATTATCCTTTGGCGGCTTTGTGTGGTTTCTGGTGACGGCTTATTGGTTTACCTCAAAGAAAAAATATATAACAGGTAAGGAATACGGCACAGCAGAGTGGGGTAAGCAAAAAGATATAAGTGACCTGTTTGCAATTAACTTAATGAATAAAGAAATAAGACAGGCAAAGCAAGTAAAGACTGCAATAGGGCGTTTTTTCGCAAAAATGAAAGTTAAAAAAACTTGTAAAAAAAATGCGGTAGAGGCGACAGCTGTTGAATTAAGGAGGCTTGAAAGCTGGAAATCGGAGAATATTCCAAGTGGTAAAAATCTAACACGCGAACAACGATCTCTTAAAAAAGCTTTATTGAAACAATATTCGGAGCGGAAAAAGGAGATTGAAGAACGGGGGCAGGAACGCTATAGAGAAGCATTTGCAGAAGCATGGAAACCTCAAAAATTGAAACAACAATATGAGGCAGATTTAGCTGAAATTGTCTACCAGTATGAGCAAAAGCTAATTATTACTACGGCGGGACAAAAACAGTCTGCAGAAAAAGTTGCAAAGGAACGTTATGAAAAAGCCTTAAAGGATTTTTACAATGGGAAAAGCAAGGTTGAAAAAATAAAAAAGAAATATGAAAATGCAGACGCCTTATTTACAAAGACGGAACGTATCAGCATATACAACTATGTGTTGAATAATAACACCTTGATATTGGGCGGCAGTGGTTCTGGAAAAACTCGCGGATTTGTTATGCCAAACATATTGCAGGCCCATTCATCATTCGTTGTTACAGACCCCAAAGGAGAGATTTTGGAAAAGGCAGGATATTTTCTTGAAACAGTGCAAGGATACAAAATACATGTACTAAACCTTGATGATAAATCTAAATCAGATGGTTATAACCCATTTTCCTATATCCATCCGGAGAGAGAGGGATATGAGGAACGCGTTCTGATGCTGATCGAAGCGATCATTATCAATACAGACGGTGGAGAGAAAAAAGGCGGTTCTGATCCTTTTTGGGATAAAGCTGAAAGGCTATTCCTACAAGCTATTTTCTTTTTTACCTGTGATGGTTTTTTGCCGGAAGAACAAAACATGAATACAGTATTATCCCTTATAGGCATGTTGCAGATAGGGGAGGAAGAAGATAACAGGGATAGTGATCTGGATTATTTTGCAGAGATATTTAAGGAAAAACATGGTGAAGATCATATAGGAGTGCAGCAGTTCCGGGAATTTAGGGAAAAAGCAAGCGGCAAAACGGCAAAGTCTATTGTCATATCTGCAGTTGCGCGTCTTGCCCCGTTCAGGACGAGCGCAGTGCGCCGCATATTCAGCTATGACACTATGATGCTTGACCGTCTGGGGGAGGAAAAAACGGCGGTATTCGTTGTTGTACCACCTACGGATACTACATTTAATTTCATTGCCGGAATGTTGTTTACACAGATGTTCCAAGAATTACAATATTGTGCAACGCAGGTACATAAACATGAGGGCCAGAGGCTGCCTGTGCCGGTGAGGTTTGTGCTGGATGAATTTGCAAACACCTGTACAATTCCGCAGTTTGTCAAGATTTTAGCATATGCCCGTTCATTTGGTATTGGCATAGTACCCATTCTGCAATCGTTGGAGCAGATTAAAAATATGTATAAAGATGAGTGGGGAATTATTGTTGATAACTGCAATACCTTACTATATCTAGGCAGTATCACTCATATGGACACACTGGAATATATGAGTAAGCTGCTTGGCAAGGGCACTTTTGACAAAAAAACCACAGGCAGGACAAGAGGAAAGAGCGGCAGTAGCAGTCAAAACTTTGATGTAATTGGGCGTGAACTTATGGATACTGCAGAAATCCGGAAGCTGCCTAAGAAAGATTGTCTACTTGTAGTTGGCGGCAGAAACCCGTTTTACAGTGAAAAATATGATTACCAATCACATCCGAATTATAAATATACCAGTGATGCAAACCATGCATATTCATATGAATATGTGCCGCCTGAACCGCCAAAGCTTCAATCGCAAGATGAATTTAATCACGGTGAGGACGAAAAGGAAGAGCGAATTGCCGCCTGGGTTGATGAAATCATGGAGCGTGTGGATAAAGATGTAGACGAGATACAGATGGATTTTAATGTACAGAGCTTATTAAATCATCTTGGACAATCGTTTGCACATTTTGCACCAATAAGAAATGATTTAATGCAAACTGACGACGGTTCGGATCTGGATGATGATATGCTTCTGGATGTACTTAATTTCCGGGAAGAGGATGAGCGCATCAATGACTTAATGAGTAATGTGCAAAAGAAAGTTGAAGAAGCAAAAGAAAATGTAGAAAGGAGAATGGAGGAAGATGGATACGTCTTAACGGCAGAACCGACGGAAGTAGCAAAGATGGTTATTGCTGCAGGGAATAATCTCGTACCGATCAGAAATGAAATCATAAGTACAGATGATGGTGAAAATGTGGTAGACGATAAGATGCTGGATGATTTTGAACTTGATACTGACCTAGAAGCATTTATTGAAGATGATTTTGGCGACCTGGGCGGATTAATAGCCAATATCACGGAAGCCCTTGAGGAAGCAATAACCGCCTAAACACATTAGAAACTAAAGAAAGCAGAGGAGAAAAATGAGAAAAGGAACAAATGCAACAGAAAAAAAGACTATGAGGGAAAAAATAAGTAATTTTGGAGTATTTCTTAATAAGCATATCCCTGTGTTTATTTGTATTTTTATGGTTGGGATCATGGTTTCGGGTGTAGTAAGTGCATCAACAGCGGAAACTTTGTGGACTACATTAGCAAACTTAATCAAAACATGGGTCACACGCCTTGGTGGTGTCGTAATGTTTATAGGCGGCATTATGTTCGGCTTAGGCTGGAAGTCTGATGATGCAGAACAAAAATCTCGCGGTATTTCCACAATCATTGCCGGTGGTATTGTTACTGCGGTTGCGGCGATTGCGGGCACATTTTTTGCATAGAGGAGCAGAAAACTTTCAAATAGAGAAGAAGCCGTGTTTCCGGAAGAAAATACGGGAATGCGGCTTTTTTCATAACAGGGAGGAAAAAATGAATAAAACATTTTTAATGGGAAGATTAGTTCGGGATCCGGAGGTTAGATACGCACAAAATGCAAGCAGTTCAGCTATTGCAAGATTTTCTATGACAGTGCCAAGAAAGTTTAAGAAAAAAGGAGAGCCGGACAGTGATTTCTTTAACTATGTCTGTTTTGGAAAGGTTGCAGAGTTTGTTGAAAAATATATAAAAAAGGGAACCAAAATAATCGTTACCGGGAGAACGGAAAATAATAATTACACGAATAAAGATGGACAGATGGTATACGGGATGAAGGTAGTGGTTGAAAAAATTGAGTTTGCAGAAAGCAAGCACAAAGATGCTGAAGAGGGCAGGAGAAGAATGATACACCGGAAACCACAGAAGCTGATAACGAGTATATGAATATACCGGATGGGATTGACGAACAATTACCGTTTAACTAATGATAACAACGGAAGGAGTTGAGTTTTGTGTTAGACCCATTAAAAAAATGGCTTTTAGGACTTATGAAAGCCTCATTAAACGGGTTTGATAGTACGTTGACATCTGCAGCAGATGTGCTTTCAGGCGGGCTAACGGATTGGTCCACTGTGTTAGCCTATTCAGGTACTTTAAAAACATTCTGTTATACAATTATTGGTATATGCTTGCTGCTAGAGTTAGCACAAATGGCATCAAAAGTTGACATTATCAAATGGGAGCATGGACTCAAAGCAGGTGTAAAAATGGTACTTGCTAAAGTATGTATTGACATTGCTCCTGACTTTCTTGAAGCTTGCTACAAACAAGCGCAGGCTTGGATAGTAGGACTTTCGGGCGGTGGTTCTGTCCTTGGAGCTACAACAGTAAACTATCTTGAGCCTCTTGTAAATAATACATCTGGATTTGGTAATATTTTAGGCATGTTCCTGTCTTCATTTATTGTATTAATGGCAATTAAAATATGTGGGCTTTTGATTCAGGTAATAGCATATGGCAGGATGTTTGAATTGTATGTCTATTTGGTAGTAAGTCCTTTGCCCTGTGCTTTCATGCCATTAGGACAAGGAAATGGAGATGGGATAAACAGGATAACTAGCAAGTTTTTTAAAAATTTCATAGCCGTCTGCCTACAAGGTGTAATGATGATTATTGTACTTCGTGTTTTTGACACAATTATGAATAACGCAATAGTAAGTACTTTAAATGCAGCAGCAGGTAGTGCGGATTCAAATACAGCTATAACAGATTTAATATACACTATGCTTTTAGGTGCAATCGCATTGGTAATGGCAGTTGTCAAAAGCGGCAGCTGGGCTAAGTCCATAATGGACGCGATGTAAAGGAGATTAATAATGATTGCAGTAAGAATACCAGAAGAGATAAGAAAATATAAGGAAAAAATCATGTTCGGGCTGAACGCAAGGCAGCTTATATCTACGTTACTTGCGCTTTTTATATGTGTACCATTATACTATTTTGGGCATGATTTTATCAGTGACGATATTTTGGCATGGATAATTATTTTAATTGCTGTGCCTCTTGTTGCAATCGGCTTTTTCCGATTCAACGGGATGCCAATGGAAAAATTTGCCATTGCATTTATAAAATACGGAATCCTTTTCCCCATGAAAAGGAAATATAAGGTTGAAAATGCTTTCAGGAGTTGGCAGAACATAGCTATACGGGAAGAAAGCCCAAAGACATTAAAAGAACGGAATAAGGCAGCACAGATGGCATTGCAGGCAAGCCTGGAACGCGCCGTGCTTATTGAAGAAGCTGAAGAGCGCGGGGAAAATAATTTTGACGCAGATAAAGCAGAGTTAATCACGGTGAGTAAGGGTGGCAGGGGCAAGGGCAAAAAGCCAGGAAAAGATAAAAACAATCAGGATGATAAGAAAACACCAAAAAAATCTAAATTACAAATCCAGGCAGAAGAAATTGAAGAAAAGATAAAAAAAGACCCACATTATCTGCCAACCAAGCAAGAAACATTAATCAGGAAAAAGTGGAATTTAGAACTGGAAAAGAAACGTAAGATGGAGGTGGCGCAGAAGAAAAAGGTTGTCAGTAAAAAAAATACACAAATGAAAAAGCGTAGAAATGCACAGACGACCATACCTAAAACAACCCAGCAGACAATTCCTTATGTTGCAGATTATGAGGAAGGCTTATTTGAAGTTAAGCCAAATAAATACAGCAAAGTTTATAGAATGAGGGATATTAATTACCGTACCGGCAAAGAAGCTGAGCAGATACAGATTTTTTGCAAATTAGGGGAATTCATTAATTATTTTTCCGAGGATATGAGTTTTTCGTTTTGTATTGACAACCGTATTGTATCTGTGCAGGAGCAGGAAAGACAAATTTTTTATCCCATGTCTGGTGACAGCTACGATAAACACAGGAAGGAATATAATAATATACTTCGTCGGCAGATTATGGCAGGCAGGAATGACATCCAGGTTGAAAAATTTGTGACCGTCACGATTGACGCCTCTACGCCGATAGAGGCATTGCTTCGCTTCCACAAAATAGATGCAGAAGTAATTGATAACCTCAGAAAAATAGGGAGTGACGCAAAGGTACTCTCCACCGAGGAAAGACTTTCCTATTATCATGATAAGTACCGAAAAGGGCGGGAAGGAGAGCTGAACCTGGATTTTGATTTTATTAAATTCCAGGGGATCAGCAGCAAAGATTACATAGCGCCTACAATGATTGAATTTAGCAAGAAGCATTTACAAATTGAGGATTCATATTACCGTGTTATGCACCTTTGCAACCTGCCGGCGAGTCTTTCTGATGAATTTATGTTTGAACTTTGCGACAATGATTTTCCTGTAACAGTGACATTGAACATACAGCCAGTAGCACAGGATAAGGGCTTGCGTATTGTTAAAAAGCAGCTGACAGGTATTGAAAAAGATAAAATTGAGGCAGAAAAGAGAGCAATAAAAGCAGGGTATAGTCCTGAAACAATACAACACAGCATAAAAGATGCACATGCACAGGCAGAGACTCTCTATGACGATATGCTGAATAAAAATCAAAAGATGTTTTTCGTCACGATCACCTGTATGGTGCAAGGGAACAGCCTGGACGAGCTGGAAGACAACTGTAAGATTATGGAAGGGAAGGCACGTAAGTATACTTCCCAAATGCTGACGCTTACTTATCAGCAGGAAGAAGGCTATAAAATCACGCTGCCGTTTGGGTATACCCCTCATGACATATGTGTTGAAAGAACCTTGACAACAGAAAGCACATCTATTTTCATGCCATTCTCGAACCAGGAACTTTTCCAGCGCGGCGGATATTATTATGGCCTTAACCAGATAAGTCATAACCTTGTGATCGTAAACAGGCTGAAAATGAAAACACCATCCGGATTTGTTCTGGGAACATCCGGAAGCGGCAAGTCGTTTGCAACAAAACGTGAAATATTAAATGTCCTGTTACATGATAGTGAAACAGGAATTCTTATAATTGACCCGGAGAACGAATACGGTGATTTCTGCCGTGCTTTTGGTGGAACGGTATTAAAGGTAAGTGCAGACAGTAATGTACATATAAACCCTATGGACATGACAGAAGACTATGGGCTAGATGAGGATGATGGCGAGGACACTCCTCTTTCTGTAAAGAAGGAAAAAGCCATGAAGAAAAAATCTGATTATATCATGTCCATTGTGGAGCGCATGATCAGTGTAGGGAGCAACGGTGATTCAACAAATATTACCCCCGTCCAAAAGACCATTGTTGACCGTTGCGTATACCGTTGCTATAAGAATTTTTTGGATCATGATTTTGATCCTGAATTTATGCCAACATTGATTGATTTGCAGGATGAGCTTGACAAGGAAAAGGATAGCGCGGATGGGCGGGCAGTAGCGGAAGGCGTTGAGTACTATACCCGTGGCAGTATGGATGTTTTTGCCCATAAAACCAATGTTGATGTGGACAATAGACTTGTAGTGTTTAATGTCCGGGATCTGGGCGATCAGTTGAGGCAGATTGCGCTTATTATTGTTTTTGATTTTATCTGGAACAGAATGATTGAAAATAAGAATAAGGGTGTTAGAACCTACTGCTATTGTGATGAGATCCATGTTATGTTCCAGTCATTTTACAGCGCGAATTTTTTAAAGCAGCTTTATAAGAGAGGAAGGAAATATGGTCTGTGCATTACAGGGTTGACACAGAATGTTGAAGATCTGCTGAAATCTGAACAGGCAAGGGGCATGATAGGGAATTCTGACTTCATTATGATGCTGAATCAAAATTCAGAAGATCTAAAATTGTTGGCAGGAATGTTAAGTATTTCTGAAACACAGATGGGTTTTGTAATGGGGGCAGACGCAGGCAGCGGCCTGTTGTTTGCAGAAAAAGTTGTGGTACCTTTTGTTGACCGTTTTCCGGCAGACAGCTATTTATATAAGTTGATGTCTACAAAATTTGGGGAGGAGATGTCGGCAGCTGAAATCCAGCAGCAGATTAATTCATTGATGAATGGGAATGAAGGAGACAATCTTATTGCTTAAGTTTCCTGGTACATTATGTAAAGCGTCCTCACGGTGATTATGAAAGGAGTTTTGGGATGGCTGATAAAGTAAGCCCGACGCCGAGCAGCGCACAATATGAGGAGAGGAAAGAAGGCACTGAAAAAACAAATGTAGGGGCGGGTAAAACGCCAAGGCAAGGAGCCAGCATGGGGGCAGCATACTTTGAAACGCTTGCTGCAGGACGGCACAATAGCTTAAAAAGCAATATTGACACGTCCAAAGTTCAGACAAATGCAATGCTTGAAAAAGCAGCTGAAGCAAGAGCGCAGCAAGCTCTTCTTGCTGGAAATTATTCCCCGTCACATATTTTAAAAAATACGGGGTTTGAAATAAAAGCGAGTTTCTATGAATCTCTTTCAAAATATAAAAATAACAAACCGAATCATATCCAAAGCTTGGAAAATTCTTTATCTTCTGCTGCAAATAAGACACAGGGTGCCTTGGCAGCACATGATGATATGGGAACCCAGACAGCTAGTGGCATAATTAAGGCAGGAACAACTGCGTATGAAGGATTTAAAGCAGCACAGAAAACAGCGGACATAGCAATTAAAGGAACTGGAATAGCTGTCTCCACAGGAAAAGGAGTCTGGGATATAACGAAAACGGCCGGCAAAGCAACCGCTACACTTGTAAGAGCTTCCAGCGTTGTGGAAAGTGGTTTTATTCCGTTTAAAGCAGCGTTTTTGCAAGAAGCATACATGACAGGGCTTCCTTTTACAGTAACGAGTCAAAAGATCATAGGCGCAAAAAATGCACTCATAAAAACCGGCAGAACTATAAAAACAGGTTTTGTAACAGCTACAAATGCCGTAAAGCGCAATTATTACCTTGTCCGTGGCGTGGTAAATGGCACTATAATGAGCAGCGTGGTTGCACACTATGCGTTGCAAAGGGCGGGGGAATTAGGCCTTAAAGGATTAAAACTGACTACACAGGGAACCGCCCGTGTGCTGGTAAAAGGGGGAGTATGGACAGTAAAGCGTGGTATTCCTTATGCAGCAAAGGGCGCTAGCGGATTATCTACAAGCGTGGCAGGAGCTTTAACATCTTCTGATGACATGATGCTACAAGGCGCAGGATATACTATTAATCTTGCTAATATAGGCATCAAAACAGGTGTTACTACCATACGCACAACCGGACATATAGTAAAAACATCTGTTAAAGGTGTTATAAATACTAAAAAGACGATTGATTTTATTAGGAAAAATGGCTGGAGAGCAGCATGGGCAAAAGCAAAAACAGCAATAGCAAATGCGGGAAAATCCGCAGTTACGGCAGTAATCAACCTTATTAAATCAGTGGGAAGTAAGGTAATTATGCCGCTGATTTTAATTGTTGTTGCAGCATCAGCCTTTATGGGTTTGCTTTCGGCACCTGTAGCGGCGATTGGAGGAATCTTTAGCGGATTGTTTGATAAAAATAATGAGGATGGAACATACACAGAAACAGATATTAGGAATTTCATCACTGATCCAACAAGCGGCGTTCCAGCCAAACGTACACAATATATTAATGATTTGTATAATTATATGCAGAATAATCTGCAGGCAAATGGCGGGAGCTATGTTTATGTGCGCCTGAAGACCAATACGCGGGATGAGGTTGTAGAACCAACCGTTGCGGGCATAACAAGTATATTTTATACAGATGAAGATTTAGCAAATGTTATACAACCTATTTTTAATGCGATTATACTGAAAGATTATCAACTTGCACCGACAGATGCACAAGCTAAAAATATTTTAAATGAACTTTTTAATAAACTATTTCGGACTGAAGAAACCGGAGTGGTAGAATACTGTGGGCAATCAGCAGTAGATGGAAGCGGCACGCCTGCGCTGCATTCCTGCGGTTCCGTTCATGCTGCAGCAGACTGTCCAAATCCTGTTGCGGGAACGCATACTGTTTATACCTGCAGTACTTGCTGTTACTATTATTGTGCCGGCCATAAGGGAATCCAAAATTGTGGAAAATCGGAGCATACGCATACAAGTTCCTGTTATGGATATGTATGTGGAAAACAGCATACTAATCCATTTGCGGCCAATTATCATTTGTTTCAATCTTCATGTTGGGGTCTTATATGTACGGAAGAAGAACATACACATACAGAATGGACAAGCGAAACAAGTGCAGGATGTTACACAACTACATATTGCAGCGGCTGCATTGCCGCCTGCAGTGGTTATACCAACTGCATGGGGCATTATGTCCTGACAATAACCCTTAATATGGATGGCCTTTATCAACTCCTTTATGAATATTTTGAACAGCCGATTGATACCCTGGCAAGCATAACAAATAGGACAGAAGACGAAGAAAACGAACTGTCAAACCTGAAGGACAGCTATGAGATATGCCTTGAACTCATTAAGCTAATAGCTGTGGAGTATGGTGGTGGCTTGACAATGGAAGATCTTGCTGATGTTTTATGGGTCTATGGATCGCGGCCTGGCAACCAGACGATTATAGATATTGCATTATCACAGGTAGGTCAGGTTGGGGGACAACCTTATTGGAGTTGGTATGGTTACTCATCTCGTGTGGAATGGTGTGCCTGTTTTGTATCCTGGTGCATGAACCAAGTGGGGCATGGGGAAGTCAGATACTCATCCTGCCATTATGGAGGTATGCCATATTTCCAAGGCATATCGCAGTGGGTAAATGGAAGCTATACAGACCTTGCCGCCGGTGATGTTATCTTTTTTGACTGGCAAAGTGACGGCACAGTAGACCATACAGGGCTTTTTATTGGCACGGATGGAACTTATGTTTATACCGTTGAAGGAAATAGTGGCGATACCTGTAAAATAAAAAAATATTCAATAGGCACCAGCGTCATTGCGGGTTATGGTATAATGTATTGGTAACCAACCAAAATCACAATAAAAAAAGAAAGGAAAGGACAATGAAAAAAATTTGGAAAGTACCACTTATTTTAATTCTGGTTGTATTTTGTATTTTGAATATGAAAGCAACTGTTTTTGCTGGAGAAATTGAATCGGCAGTAGGGGATTGCCGGCTGACATTTTCGCTTACGGATAAAACAAATGGCGCTTTTATGGATGAAATAGCAGTCACGCTTCTAAATACTGATACCAGCCTTGAATATAATTACACAATAACAAGCGGGGATTATCTTATCGGCATTCCGGTGGGAGGCAATGTGAAACAGGGAAATTACAGCATTGCAATAAGCTACGCAAGCAAAGGGCAGGGTCAATTTGTTGTCCAAAATGCCGACGGAACGGAGATTTCCTCTTTTATCGCTGACAGCACCGAGCATACCTTCGATTGGGTTGTATGCAGCAATGAAGGCACGGATTTGTTAACCCCTGAAATGCAGGAAAGTGTAGAACAGGGTAACATAGCAGAGGACTCTTACACTATTGGAACAGGTATAGATGAGGCGGACAGGCTTTGGGAAGCATTTTTGGAAGCAGTTGCCCCTATCGAAAATGACAATACTTATTCTCCGATTCTTCAGGTTATACAGAATACTTCAGAATTCTATGCCGGTTATTATGAAAGCGCGACCGGGAACAGTAAAGATGAATATCTGGATATGACGACATTTGAACAGTTTTTATGGTATTCAACTTATATTCTTCCGGTAAATGCCATTAATTCAGGTGACTATAATACTTATTGTAGCACGGTAGATAACTGGAATACATATGCGGTTTATCAACCGCATTACATGCTTAGTACTTATGGCACAACTGAAATGGCAGACGCATATCGTGCCCTCATGGAATGGGATTACCAATATTTTATAGAGCATGGCACAGTTATTAATTTTCTGTCAGGGAATGCGTCACTGACAGATGACCAGGACAACCAGGATATAATTCCATCCTCGGAAGAAGTCCCGGAAAAAGTGCAGACTGAACAGCCGGCAGAAAAAGAAGTTATTGAAAGTTCTGTTAAGGAAGAAAGTCGGGGCGAGGAGAAAAAAGAAGAAAAAGGAATATGGGATAAGACAATAGCCGGCATCAAAAATTCTGTGCTGACAATCGTGATCTTGCTAATTCTTTCGGGAGCGACAATAGCAGTCATTGTTTACCGTAAGTCCAAGGCCATTGATGATGATGCGCAATAGCCTTTTAAATGCCCTAATACCCGTTAAGAATAAAACAGCCTAAAGTTAAATTATAGGGGCTGTTAAGGGCCTTTAAAGCCCTTATAACGCTATTACAAAAGGAAAAGGAGATTAAAAATGGGAAGAATCAAACTTGACAACTTAATTGCTGCAGAAGAAGAAAAACTTTTAAAACTGGAAGAAAAGCAAAATGACCTGAACAGGAAAATAAAGGATTGTAAGTCAAATATTGAAAAATATAAGCTGATGAAAAATAATGAACAGTTTAGCGCGCTTTCTAATGCCCTTGACGGAAAAGGAATAAGCATTGAAGAAGTTATGGATGCAATTTCATCCGGGAATCTTCTTTCCCTGCAGGAAAAAATTAAAGGCGTAGACGGGGATATTGCAAAAGCAGGCGCGTAAGTATCAAGAGGAAGGAAAGCCGGTCCGTCTTAAGAAACGGATGGGCTTTCTTTTTCCATTGGCTTAAGGGGGAAAGGAGATGAAGCATGGGATATAAACTATGTACGGCTGAAAAGCCAAGTGTTGCGAGGGATATTGCCCGTGTTGTAGGAGCAAATGAGAAGGAAGATGGATATTATATCGGCAATGGCTATATAGTTACATGGGCAGTAGGGCATCTTGTAGGCCTGGCAGAGCCGGAAGCATATGGATTTGTAAAACAAGAGGATATGTATAGTGATGATGAGGCAAGAAACCAGGCATATGCAGAACTGCCATTGTTGCCGGAAAAATTTGAGTTGGTTGTACTGGAACCCACAAAAGATCAGTTCGCGGTTATAAAGGAACTCATGCACCGTCCTGATGTAGACTACATTATAGACTGTGGTGACATGGGGGCAGAAGGGCATATTCTGCAATGGTTTATACGTCAAAAGGCGGGCAATACGAAACCTGTAAAGCGTTTTTGTGCTACATCAATGACAGATGAGGCAATCCAAAATGCCATGAATCATCTTAGGGATGCCAGTGAGTTTGAACCTATCATCCGGGGAGAATATTGTAACCTAAATTCCCCCACGAATTATAACGAGGGCTATATAAAAGTCTGTAACCCTTTGTAAATATCGCATTTTATCCTGCTTTCCTATTGCATATTCCTGTCATTATCGTTATAATTATTATAACGAGGTGATAGCTATGAGTTTTCGAGGTGAGCAGATAATAAAAGGAACTGCCTATGTTTTTGAGGCAATTGCACAATGGGACCCGCAAAAG
>JAAVBM010000113.1 GCA_014803505.1 bacterium
ACGCTGATAGTATTGATATTGTTAAGTCTGATTTGGATACTATGATGAAACATAATCCGGATAAAATTGTGCTTGGGTGTACGCATTATCCATTTTTAATTGATATTTTATCTGAATTTGTTGATAGAAGTTTGTTTATTGATCCTGCAGTACCTTTTGCAGAATTTATAAAAACTGATTTAGAAGATAATAATCTATTAAACACATCTAACAATAATGCGAGCGAAGAGTTCTATGTGAGTTCTGATCCTGCTAAGTTTAAACTGGCCTCAAAAATGTTTTGTGAATTAGCAGAAGAACCAAAACTATTAACTTTCTAATATATCTTTAAGTGCTGATTCATATGTATCAATTTCAATAATTTTTGAATTTTGAAATAAAGTTTCTTTTGAAATACAGAGTTCAGTAGAGTTTTCTTTTACTGCATAAGTTTTAATATCACGTTTGATTGCCTCAAATACCGGAATTGCACCTAATGAATTGTATGGCATAACAAGAAAATCTATATTCGAAATATTGATGCCTGAACTACGATTTTCTGTTATCAATGGAGCTTGTGAAAGTCCGAGTAAAATACAAGGTAAAAATGTTGGTGTTATGTATTCTGCAGAAGCTTTCGGGTTAACCAAATTTGGATAGATAGTATAATCTAAAAATGCAGGAGCGTGAGCACAAGGAACTTTAAATTTTTTGGAAATGTAGTGAGAAATGATAGCTTCAACTCCACCAACAGGATCCGCTCCAATGCCTTGTGAATATTCTTCATTATCATCTTCTGCATCTTCAAAAAGACATACAATAGCAATTGCATTACAGCCTTTATCCAATAATTTTTGACAACTTTTATCAAGAGTACGAATATTTTTTACGTCACCTGCAGAAATTCCGGATTCGGTTAGGTAAAATTCAACTCCTACATTTTCTTCAGTTATTTCATAAGCGTGAATATCAATATCATATATTGTTGCAACTGCATTTTGAGTGTTTATATGTATATTTAGAACCTCATTCGGAATCGCTTTATCATAAATTATACCAATTTTATTATTAGAAGAAGGTATTAAGTTAATTTTACCTTTGAAAAATTGGTCAAGTGAATATCCTTCAGTATAAAGCATATTCGGAGTTATACCTGAAAAACAAGCCGCGTTTACAACATTCGGATTAACAATTAGTTTTGTGGCTTGCGCAAATTTTCTTGCATATTTACTTGCATCTCCGGCATATCCGCCAATTGATGCACCAATTCCTGTTGGAACAATGAAAGCTCCGATTTTTTCATTATTATAACTCATTTAAATATTTCTCCAATCCATGTAAAATTGATTTTGCTGCTTTATTTTGAAATTCCGGGTCAATTAATTTTGCATTATCTTCCGGATTTATCATATACCCTATTTCAACCAATATTGCAGGACAATTTGTATTTCTTATAACCGCAAAACTTTCTGCACGTGCTTTATTGTTTTTCATGCCGGTTTCTTTAGTAATTGATTCCAAAACTGATTTAGCAAAAGCTTTTGATTGCGGATAAAAATAGTAAACTTCTGTTCCTGAAGTCTTTAAATGTGCACTGGAATCAGGAAGTGCGTTGTTATGAATACTTATAAATAAATCAGCATTATTGTTATTTGTAATGTCAACTCTATCTTTTAATGATAATGATTCATCTTTCTGACGAGTCATAATTACATTTGCTCCTGCGTTTTCCAGTAAAGATTTTATTTTCATTGCAATATGCAGATTTATCTCTTTTTCTTTATGTCCAAGGCAGCCAATCGCTCCAAATTCATTACCTCCATGTCCTGCATCAACAACAACCGTTAAATCTTTTAGAGGTCTTGAGCTATCAATAGTTGGATATTTCTTGATTTTTATAGTTAGAGTATTATCAGATTTATAGAAACTGGTATAGCCGAAATTTTTGCCCGATTTGTTTATATGGAATTCATATTTGTTGTAAGGTAGATTTTTTATTCCGTATAGCACTAAATCAAAGCCATCAGATTCAGTTAGAATGTAAGGAACTTTTTTTGAAAGTTTAATTTCGAATACTCGGTTTTTATTGTCCTCAATGTAGTTATAAGATTGAATTTCAGAGAGAGAATTTGTGTATTCAGGAATCTTTTTTACATGAGATTTTGCAATCCACACATAATCATCTCTGCATAACTGAACCTTATAAAAGTTACCATATTCACCAACAATTGAGAGTGGAATATCTTTTTCTAAATGTTGTAATCTGTTTAATCCATTTTCATTCGGTATTGATCGTATTGGAACATTATTCTCTGATGTAAAGGCAGTTATAGGAGCATTATATGTAATAAATTTATCTTTTTTCGGAGAAACCGCAGAAGAATTTCTTGTTATGGTATATTTTTTTATACTACTGCCATTGTTTATTTTGAAAGTATTTTCACCTTCTCTTAGAGCCACGACATGGTAAAAACCTCCAGACGGATGTATTTCTACCTTTTCGTCATTTATTGTTAATGTTTTATTTGCGACTTCATTTCCTATAAAAAAAGTGCGTGGAGCATTGATTACTGTATTTTGCGATTTTGGATATACAATATTGGCAGCTTGTGCTGAATTAACAGTGTAAAATATTGATATAACCGCAAATATATATTTAATTAAATTTCTATTCATACTAACAATATACAATATTTTAATGAAAATTATAATTTCGTAATTTTATTTAATAATTGAGAAATTTCATATTCATTATGGTAAAATTAGAGCATAAGGGATGAGTAATGAATAAAGAAGTTGAAAGAATTAGAAAAACTCCTAGAGGCAAGAATTGTAATAATGTTGCAGATGGATTAGATATCCTTTATTGTATTGCTATTTTTGCGTTAATTGTTCACCTTTTTGTAATCCAGATATTTGATTTTCAAAAATATAGAGAGAAAGGTAAACTTCAGCGTTCCAGTCACGATTTTGCCGTTCGTGGAGATATTTATGACAGACACGGCATAAAATTAGCAACTGATAGAATTTATTACAATATTTATGCTCGCCCTGTTGATTATAGTAAAACAGAAACTCCTGAAAAAATTGCATCTCTGTTTGCTCCTGTTTTAGGAATTCCTGAACAAGCTTTACTTGGTAAACTATCTAATAAAAAAATTCCAGTTATCGCATTGAAAAAAGACGTAGATAGAGACACTGCTAAAAAAATCATGAAGATTATCAGTGAAAATGGTTTTCGCTCTATTTCACTAGATAAGAAAAATACCAGAGAATATCCACAAGGGGTTTTTGCTTCCCATGTATTAGGTTTTTATAATTTTGATGCGGATGTCTCTAATGGTGTTGAATTAACGGCAAAAGACAAGTTGGAACACGTAGTTAGAGCTACAAGATATCAAAGAACTCGAGATGGAAAAATTATTTATAATTTTTCCACTGATCCGGTTGCTCCGACAGTTAATCCTAAGGGGCAAGATGTTATTCTTACAATTGATGCAGCTATTCAACATGTTTGTGAAAAAGAATTATACAAAATAATTAAAGAGAAAGAAGCTTTACGCGGTGCTGTTATAGTTATGAATCCTCGTAACGGTGAAATTCTTGCTTATGCAGTATATCCAACTTATGATCCAAATAAATTCCAAGAAGCTTCTAATACTCAAATTAAAAATTGGACTTTAACGGATGTTTATCCGCCAGGATCAACATTCAAGATTATTACGGTTACAAGTGCAATGGAATTAGGAAAAATTAACGAAAATTCTATTATTGAAGATTCAGGTAGAATGAAGTTTGGCGGATATACCATTGAAAACTATGACTATAGAGAACACGGTGCTCCCGGAAAAATCAATCTGGTATATTTGTTTGAGCATTCAAGTAATATTGGTTCTGTTAATGTTGGATACTTAATGTCTCATCTTGAATTTTTCAATATGTTGAAGAAATTTGGCTTTGGTGAAAAATCCGGTATTGATTTAGCTGGAGAGTCCTCAGGTTTGCTTGCGTCACCAAAAGCTTGGGATAAAGGTTTGCATATGACTATGTCTTATGGATATGGTACTTCTGTTTCTATTATGCAAATGGTTTCTGCGGTGTCAGCTTTAGCTAACGATGGTGTTAGAGTTACTCCACACGTTATTAAGTATTCTCCGGAAGAAGAAGCTGAGAAAATTAAACATATTCAAACTATTTCTCCTGAAACTTCCAGAATTATAACTAAGTTACTTGCAATGAGTATAAATAATGGTAAATCCAATATCAAGATGGATAAATATAATGTAGCTGCTAAAACAGGTACATCTCGTAAACCTTTGGAAAATGGTACAGGATATTCCGGTACTATGTACACTTCAACTATCGGATATTTACCTGCAAGTGATCCTAAGGTTTTAATATACGTGGTTGTAGATAGTGCTAAAAAAGGTCCTGTTTGGGGTAATACAGTTGCGGCTCCTGTGTTTAGAGAAGTAGCGGAGCAAACTGCCAGAATTCTTGATTTGAAGCCCGATAAAGTACCTGCAAACACAGTAAAAAAAAATAATTAGTTAGGGAGATAATTATGAAATTAGATGAATTAATTGAATATTTAAAATATAGTGATTTAATAAATTTTAAAAATGTTGATATATCTGGAATTTCTTATAATTCTAAAACCACTAAAAAAGGCGATATCTTTATTTGTTTAGTTGGTGAATATGCTGATGGACACGAATACGCTCATATGGCTATTGAAAATGGTGCTGCTGCTTTACTTGTAGAAAGAAAAGTTGAAGGTGTTTCAATTCCGCAAATCCAAGTAGATTCAACAAGACATAAAATTGCTGATATTGCAGATAGATTTTATTCAAGACCATCTATGGGACTTAATCTTATTGGTATAACTGGAACAAATGGTAAAACTACTGTTACTCATTTAATTCAAAAAATCTTTGAAGAAAACCAAGAAAAATGTGCTTTAATTGGTACTCTTGGTTACAAGTTATCCTCAAATGGGGAATATCGTGATGCTAAACATACAACTCCACAAGCTCCTGAATTACAAGCAACCTTAAGAATGATAAAGGATGTTGAAAAAATTGATAATGTAGTAATGGAAGTTAGTTCTCACGCTCTTGAACAAAATAGAGTCGGCGGATGCCGTTTTAATGGTGCGGTTATGACTAATTTAACTCAGGATCACCTTGATTATCATATTACAATGGATAATTATTTTGATGCAAAAGCTATTCTTTTTAAGAAATTGCAGGAAGATAATTTTGCAGTTATAAACGCAGATGATGAATATAGCGCCAAATTTTTATCTGTAGTTCCAGAAGGAGTTAGAACCTTTACTTACGGTGTAAAAAATGACGCTGATATAATGGCTAAGGATATTAAATTTTCTCTAAATGGAGCAGAATTTATTCTTAAATTGAAGGATGCAGAATATCCTGTTAATTTACATATGAACGGTATGTTCAGTGTTTATAATGTTCTTGCCGCATTAGGGGCATCAATTGCAATGGGAATTGACATTAAAATTGCATTAAAGGCATTACAAAATGTTCATGGTGTTGCAGGCCGTTTTGAAGTTGTGAATAAAAAACCGCTTGTAATCGTTGATTATGCACATACTCCTGACGGTTTGGAAAATGTCTTAAAATCAGCAAGAGAAATTACTCCTGAAGGTGGTAATCTTATCTGTTTATTTGGCTGCGGTGGCGATAGAGATGCTACTAAACGTCCTAAAATGGGTGCTATTGCCCAGAAATTAGCAGACAAAATAGTTATTACTAGTGACAATCCTCGTTCTGAAGATCCTCAGCAAATTATTACAGATATTATTGCAGGTTTACAATCTGTTAATCCTGAAATTGTGACTGTTGAACCGGATAGAGGTGAAGCTATTGCTCTATTAAAATCAATTGCTGAAAATAATGACGTTGTTGTTATTGCAGGTAAAGGACATGAGGATTATCAAATTTTAAAAGATAAAACTATTCATTTTGATGATAGAGAACAAGCAAGAAAAGTCTTTGCAGGAAGTGTTATATAGCATGAAAACCCCTCTTTTTATCGAACAACATTTTCATGGCTGTTATGGAATCGATTTTAATAAAGCAAGTGTTGATGATGTTTTATATTTATCACACAAACTTTTAAGAGAAGGTATTGGTTATATTTTTCCAACTCTCGTAACTGATAGTGTTGAAAATACAATTCGACAAATTCAAATAATCAAATCAGCTGCAGTTAGACAATCAGAAGATATGGCTAAGATTTGCGGCATTCATTTGGAAGGAATATTTTTAAACCCTGAAAAAAAAGGAATTCATAATGCGGAACACTTTATGAAACCTTCAATAGATAATTATCAACTTATAGAAGATGATTTTATCAAAATAATTACATTGGCACCCGAATTGACTGATAAAAGTTTATTAGAATATCTTCATTCAAAAGGTGTTAAGGTTCAGGCAGGACATTGTGTGGCTTCTGATTTGTCCAATATTGATGCTACGACCCATACATTTAATGCTATGTCCGGAGTTACACATCGAGGTGGTTCAACTGCTTTAAGTGCATTGATTAATGATAATATTTATACTGAAGTTATTGGTGATGGAATTCATGTTTCAGATGATGCCTTACGCTTGCTGTTTAAAATTAAACAAATGAATAAAATTCTTTTGGTATCAGATTGTTTACCTTGCACTCATAGTGATGTTAAAGAATTTATATTTGCGGACGAAAAAATCTATTTTGATGGAAATCAAGCAACTTCTGCAGAAGGAACGCTTGCTGGAAGTTCAAAACTCCTTCCTGATATTGTTAAAATTTTAGGACAAAAAGATTTATTTAACAGACAATACATTTCTAACTCTTATGATTATCATAATTTGTTACCTCGTGGTGAAATTTATTGGGATGATGAATTTAATATTATTGAAGTTAAATACTAAATTAGGGAATTTAATTTATGAGAAGTGATAATATAAAAACTGGTATAGCAAGAACTCCACATAGAGGACTTCTAATGGCTACGGGTGTTAGCAAAAAGAATATGAAAGCTCCGTTTATCGGTATTGCGAGTTCTTTTTCAGACTTAGTTCCTGGTCACATAGGAATGAGAGATTTGGAAAGACAAATAGAAAAAGGTATCCATTCAGGTGGAGGACAAGCTTTTATTTTTGGTGTTCCTGCGGTATGTGACGGTATATCTATGGGACATTGCGGAATGCGTTATTCTCTACCTTCTAGAGATTTAATTGCTGATTGTATTGAAACTGTTGCAGAAGCTCATCAATTAGATGGTTTAGTTTTATTATCAAATTGCGATAAAATAACTCCGGGGATGCTTATTGCTGCTCTCAGATTAAATATTCCAACTATTATTGTGACAGCAGGACCAATGCTTGATGGTGAAAGCCGATGCGAAAAATTATCAATGATAAAAGGTTCATTTGAAGCTGTTGGAAAATTTAGAAATGGTGAAATAGATGAGGAGCGTCTTCTTGAACTAGAAGAAGAATCTTGTCCAACAGCAGGTTCATGTCAGGGAATGTATACAGCTAATACTATGGCTTGTCTTGCAGAAGTAATGGGTATGAGTTTACCGCTTTGCGCAACATCTGCCGCTGTTTCATCAAAGAAAAGACGTATCGCATTTGATAGTGGTATGCAGATTGTCGAACTGGTAAAAAATCAGGTTTGCCCTTCGGATATAGTTGATAAAGAAACTCTTCGCAATGCTATTATTTGTGATTTAGCCATGGGAGGTTCTACGAATTCATTTCTTCATATTCTTGCGCTTGCTAATGCTGCAGAAATAGATGTAACTCTTGATGATTTTGAAGAACTAAGTTATAAAATTCATCAGATTTTAAAACTGGATCCTGCGGCAGAACCAACAATGACTGATTTTCATAAAGCTGGCGGTGTTCCTGCACTTTTAAGTACGCTTATAAAGGCGAATGTTGGAATAAAAAATAAACAAACAGTCTGTGGATTATCAACTTTTGAAATTAGTAAAAATGCTTATATAAATGAAGCTCTGATTCATCCGTATGATGAACCATTGACGACAAAGCCCGGATTAGGTATTTTATACGGAAATCTTGCAGAAGATGGATGTGTTACAAAAATTTCGGGTATTGATGAATCTTGTTATGAGTTTGAAGGGGTGGCAAAGACTTTCGATTCTGAAGAAGAAGCTATGCGAGCACTAGAAAACGATGAAATTGTAGCTGGAGATATTCTTATTATTCGCTACGAAGGTCCAAAAGGTGGTCCGGGAATGAGAGAAATGCTTGCTCCTACCTCTTTATTGGTCGGTAAGGGCTTGGGGACAACTTGCGCTTTAATCACAGATGGCCGTTTTTCAGGAGGTACCCGTGGTATTTGTATAGGACACGTTTGTCCAGAAGCTGCTAACGGTGGTACCATTGCATTAGTGGAAAATGGCGATAAAATAAGAATTGATATTAATAACAGAACAATTGACTTGCTTGTTTCGAAGGAAGAACTTAGTTTACGTCGAGAAAAGCTTCCAGTATTCGAGCTTAAATGTAAATCTGGATATTTATCAAAATATGCCAAAAATGTACAAGATGCATCACATGGTGCAATAGTTTAGGATAAAAATATGAATGATATAGAAATAAAAAATATTGTCAATAATACAGATTTAAAACATATTGCAATTATAATGGATGGTAACAGACGATGGGCAAAATTGCAAAATCTTCCGTCTGCTTTTGGACATAAAAAAGGTGTAGAATCTTTAAAAGCCACTCTTAGGGCTTGCAATGATTTTGGAATAAAGTATCTTACAGTATATGCCTTTTCTACAGAAAATTGGAATAGAAAACAAGAAGAAGTTGATTTTTTAATGAATCTTGTTGCTATAACGTTATCCAATGAGCTTGATGAAATGCATAAAGAAAATGTTCAAATACATTTTATAGGTGATTTAAGCCGCTTGACTGACCCATTACAGAAAATACTGGCTAATGCTGTTGAAACAACAAAGAATAACTCAGGAGTAGTCTTACAAATAGCATTGAATTATGGTTCAAGAAATGAAATTTTGCAAGCTGTTAAAAATATTGTTGATTCAGGAATTAAAAGTCAGGATATTACCGAAGACTTAATTTCTGACAATCTTTATACTAAGGGGATACCTGATCCTGATTTGTTAGTTCGAACAGGTGGAGAACAACGCATTTCAAATTATTTATTATGGCAGGTTGCGTATTCTGAAATTCTTGTAAAAGACGAGTTTTGGCCAGAATTTGGAAAATCCCTTTTAGCTGATTGTATTCAAGAATTTGGAAAGAGACAAAGACGATATGGAAAATAAGATAAAAATAGTATTTGCAACTGGCAATGGTCATAAATTGGCTGAAATTAATGAGATTTCAAAAGATTCAGGTATAGAATTTGTTTTACCACCTGATGGCTTTAATCCAGATGAAACAGGAGCAACTTTTGAGGAAAATTCCTATATTAAAGCTGTTGAAGCTGCTAAATTATCAGGAAATATTGCATTGGCCGATGATTCAGGATTGTGCGTGGAAGCTTTGAATGGTGAACCCGGTATTCATTCCGCACGTTACGCCGATACTCCTCAAGAACGAATTTCTAAGTTGCTAAAAAATCTTACCCCATACGGTAATAGAAAAGCAAAATTTGTTTGTGCTATGACATTAGTTGATGAGTTCGGAAATCTTCTGAATAAAGAAATAGGCGAATGCCATGGTGAAATTGCAAAAGTTCAATCAGGTGTAAATGGTTTTGGTTATGACCCGATTTTTACAGTAAACGGTTACAATGTTACAATGGCTGATATGTCTGAGGATTTAAAAAATTCAATTTCTCACAGAAGCGTTGCTCTAAATAAAATGATTACGTATATTCAACAAAATCTTTTATAATTTTTAAAAGATAACGGAGTAATTCAATGAAAAAAAAGATATTATTAGTCTTAATCATAGTTCTGGCAGCAATTGCTTTAAGATATACCATTTCCTCAGTTGGCGGATTTCTAAAATCCAAAGCTTATTCTGTGCAATCACCTCCAAATGTTGTTGTAGAAACAATAAAAAGTGATGAAATTATTAGAAGTTTTGAAGCTCCAGGGCGTGTTGTATCGAAATATCAAGTTAGTATTATGGCTAGAATTTCAGGATATTTACAAAAAAGCTTTTTTAAAGAAGGCGACTACGTAAAAGCCGGAGATACTTTATTTTTAATTGAACCAACAGAATATCAAAATGCTTCAGATGTAGCAGGTGCAAATATTCAGAATATAAAAGCTCAGCTTGCTTATGCTAATAAACAGCTTATAAGGGCAGAAGAGTTAGTTAAACAAGATTATATTGCTAAATCTAAATATGATGAGATTTTAGCTAATAGAGATGCGCTACAAGCTCAATTAACAGCAGCACAATCAAATTATCAGGATTCAACCAGAAACCTAAATTATACGTCAGTAAAAGCTCCTGTAGATGGTAGAATCGGTATTATTGATGTAACTGTAGGAAACTACGTAACACCATCATCAGGTTCGTTAACAACAATTAATAGTACTAATCCTATTTATGTTACGTTTCCATTGTCTTCTGATGATTATACTGAAATTTCTAATATTGATAGTAATTCAAACGAAAAAAGAAAAGTTGAATTATATTTTACAAATGGCAAAAAGTATGATTTAGAAGGAGTTCAGGATTTTCTTGACAACAAGGTTGATCAAACCACAGGTACTGTTACTCTGAGAGCTACATTCCAGAATCCTGAAAATAGACTTTTACATGGTGAATTTGTTAATATTAAAGTTTTTGCCAACAAACCAGTAAAGTTACCAATGGTTCCTGTTGTAGCAGTTCAAGAAAATCAAGAGGGTAAATATGTTTATAAACTAGATAAAGATGGATTGCCACAACTTAGTTATATTAAAGTTCAAGATCAGGTTAATGATAATTGGATTGTGACGGATGGTCTAAAAGACGGTGACAAAGTGATTACAGAAGGGATTTTAAAAGTTACCCCAGGTAAGCCGGTTCATATATTGTCCGGTAAGGAAATAAATTTACTAAAAAATAAATCTGCAGTTAAAAAACAAAAATAATATTACGACTAAAGGATAATTTATGTCTAAAGAAAATGAAGGAAACTTATTTATTAAGCGGCCTAAACTTGCGATTGTCATTTCTCTTGCAATTTTATTGGCTGGTATACTAATGATCAAATCTCTACCACTGGAAGAGTATCCATCAATAACGCCTCCCCAAGTTGTTGTAACAGCAACATATGCAGGAGCAAGTTCTGATGTTATTGAATCTACGATAGCGGCACCTGTCGAAGCTCAATTAAATGGGGTTCAGGACATGATATATATGTCTTCAACTTCTAAAAACGGTAGCTATCAGCTAACGTTATTTTTCGAAGTTGGCTCTGACCCGGATATGGCAGTTGTAAATGTGCAAAATGAACTGCAATTAGTGACTCCTCGCCTACCTGAAGAAGTAAAACGATATGGTTTATCTGTAAAAAAATCAACGGGTGGTCCGGGATTATTACTAATATCCGTTAATTCTCCTAATAATACATATGATAATTTATTTATTTCTAATTATGCTGATATTTATATTAAAGATGAACTAGCACGTATAAAAGGAGTTGGACAAGTTTCAGTATTCGGCTCTTCAAATTATTCAATGAGAATTTGGTTGAATGCCGATAAAATGGCGAATTATGGACTTTCAAGCTCTGATATTAGTGCAGCTATACAATCACAAAATATTCAATCTCCAGCCGGTGATATTGGAGTTGAGCCAATGAAAGATAAACAATTAATTAAGCTAACAATGCGTACAAAGGGCAGATTGAAAGATGTTAAAGAATTTGAAGATATCATAGTTAAATCACTTCCAAATGGTGCTCATATAAAATTAAAAGATGTTGCTCGTGTTGAGCTGGGTGCTGAAAGTTACTCTAATTTCTCCAGAATTAGTCAAAAAAATGCTGCAATTATTACGGTTAGCCAATTACCTGAAGCAAATGCTATTGATTTATCAAATAAAATTCAAAAAAGAATGAAGGAATTAAGTAAAACTTTTCCAAAGGATATTGAGTATAAAATTCAGCACGATGAAACGGAATTTGTTCGAGAATCAATACACGAAGTTATTAGTGCCGTTGCATTAGCAGTACTTTTAGTTGCGATAGTTACTTATTTATTTCTTGGAACTGTTAGAGCAGCGTTTATACCATTTTGTGCCATTCCGGTATCATTAATTGGTGTATTTATTTTCATGCACGTATTTGGGTTTTCGATAAATCTGCTAATCTTATTTGGGCTGGTTTTAGCAGTAGGACTTGTTGTTGATGATGCTATTGTGGTTTTGGAAAATACACAAAGGCATATTCAAGAAGGTAAAGATGTTAAAACAGCAACTGAAATTACAATGAAAGAGGTATTTGGTGCAGTATTAGCAACATCACTTGTTTTAATGGCTGTATTTGTTCCTGTATCTTTTATGAGCGGAATTACAGGGCGAATGTTTAGGCAATTTGCATTGTGTATTGCTTCTTCAATTGGTTTATCCACATTAGTTGCTCTAACTCTTGCACCTGCTCTATGCTCAACTATTTTGAAATCAAAAGAAGAAAAAGCAGATTTTGCGTTTATTCAAAGATTTGATAACTGGTTTAATAATATTAGAGATAAATATTTAATACAAACAAAGGCTTTTATTGACTCTGCCGGATTAACTTTATTTGTATTGATGCTAGTTGTTCTTTTGACAATTGGTTTATTTTTAATTATTCCGAGAGGATTTTTACCAACAGAGGACAGAGGTGCTGTATTTACACAACTTCAACTTCCTGATGGTTCATCCGCATCTAGGACTGATGATGTTTCTAAAGATATTGAAGCTAAATTATTACAAATTCCGGGGATAAAAGACACAATTGCTTTAGTAGGTATGAATGGTGAAAATACCGCATTTATTGTTTCTCGTTTTTTGCCTTGGTCAAAACGAAAAAGAAAAGATGAATCTTTAAATGGTATCATTGCGAATATAAATAAGACATTTGCCGGTTATCCTTCAGCAACTATTGCAACATTTTCACCTCCTGCAATTTCAGGTTTAGGAATGTTTGGCGGGTTTGAATATCAATTATTGGATAAGGGTGAACGCTCTCCTTCGGAATTGTATAATGAAGCCAGAAATATTATTGGTAAAGCTCTGCAAGATCCGGCTTTTTCAATTGTTTATACTTCATATAGTGCCAATTTGCCTCAACTATTGATTGATGTTGATGTTGATAAGGCTTTAGCATTAGGAGTTAATATCGGGGAAATATACAATACTATTGGAGCTTATTATGCTAAATCTTATATAAATGATTTTAACCGATATGGCAGAGTTTACCGTGTATATATGCAAGCGGACTCGGAATTTCGTGCCAAGTTATCGGATTTAGATAAGATCTATGTGAAAAATAATGTAGGGAAAATGGTACCACTTTCTGCCGTTGTTATAACCAAGAATATTGTAGGACCATCTATAAGAACTCGTTTTAATATGTACCCGTCAATTACTATTAATGGAAATACAAAAGGTAATGTTAGTTCAGGTAAAGCAATCTCGATAATGGAAAATTTATCAGATAAATATTTGCCTGATAATATGGGATATGCTTGGTCAGGAACTTCATTGCAGGAAAAAGAATCCAGTGGGCAAATTGGTCCTATACTTGTGATGTCATTAGTTTTCGTATTTTTATTTCTTGTTGGGTTATACGAAAGCTGGTTTTTACCAATTACAGTTTTATTAGTTACACCTGTGGCTTTAGTTGGTGCCTTATTTTTTCAATATGTTACGGGATCTGCACTAGATATTTATTCTCAAATTGGGTTAGTCATGCTACTTGGTTTGAGTACTAAACAAGCAATTTTAATTGTTGAATTTGCCAAGGATGCACATGAAAACGGAATGTCTATAAGAAAAGCCGCTATTGAGGCAGCTAAACTACGTTTTAGAGCTGTAATGATGACAAATATTGCATTTATATTAGGACTTTTACCTCTTGTATTTGCAGCCGGAGCAGGTGCAGCTTCCAGACATTCTGTTGGTATAACTGTTTTTGGTGGAATGATTGCTGTTGCATTTATTGGAACATTCTTGGTTCCAGCATTTTACGTTATGATTGAGGAATTTAAAATTAATGCTTCGAATAAAATTAAACAAATAAAGGAAAATTTTAGAAATGATAAAAATTAAACTACTCTTATTTATACTAATCATTTTTGCCGTGCAATGTAACGCAAATGAATTTCAAAATAGAATAAATGAGCATGAATTTCCTGATTCTGTCCAAGTTTTGCCGGATACAGCAATTACATCAGATACGGTGATTGCAGGTTCAATTGAAAAAACAATTGACATGAGTTTGGATAATTGTCTTAGAATTGCACTTGGAAATAATCCTCGTATAAGTGCGGCTTTTCAGGATATTCTGGCCTCCGATGCAAGACTCAAGCAAGTTTGGTCAAATTTTTTTCCGTCATTTTCCTGGCAAACAAGTTATACACATCTTAGACAACTTCAACTTTCTGATGCATTGGGTGAAAATTTAGAGTTTAATTATTTTTTGGCAGGGCAAGTTACATTACAACAAATGCTTTATGATTTCGGGGTAACACAAAATCAAGCAACTATACGAAGATTAGATTATGAATCGAATAAAAAGAATTTTGAATCAGTAGTTAATGATGTTATTTATCAAACAAAAGCTGCATATTACAATGTTCTATATGCTTATGAAACAAAACGAGTTGCTCAAGATACAGTGGATAAGTACCAAATGTTTTACGATCAAGCAAAAGCTTTTTATAAAATCGGTATGAATCCTAAAGTTGACGTGACTATCGCAGAAACAAATTTGAGTAATGCTAAACTTAGATATATTGAAGCTGAAAATGCAGTTAATTTGGCTCTTGCGCAGCTAAATAATGCTATGGGAGTTCCCTATATCGAAAAATATGAGGTTAAGGACAGATTACAATATCAGCCTGTTAATCTAACTTTCGAGCAAGCAATTGATATTGCCAGAGAAGCACGACCTGAACTAAAACTTGCGGAATTAAAGGTCGAAGGTGCAAATCAGACTGTCAAATTGGCTAAAAAATCTTTTTACCCTTCTATATCCTTTGAATCACAGTATCAACGAGGTGGTAAAACTTGGTGGTCAAATTATGGTTATAATATTGGCGGATACTTGATATTTCCAACAATAAATACAATGCTTATAAAAAATGAAATTAAAGAAGCCAAGTATTTATATGATAAGGAATTAGCAAATGCACGTAATACTCAAAATTCTATATATTTAGAAATTCAAAATGCATATTTAAAACTAAATCAAAAACGAGATCAGCTTCCAGTAGCAATATTACAGGTTAAACAAGCAAAGGAAAGTTATGAATTATCTTTTGGGCGCTATCGTGTTGGTGAAGCCTCTCCAACAGAACTAAAGGATTCAGAAACAACCTATGAAAATGCTCAATTAACTTATTATAGCGCTTTATATGAATATAATACCGCTAAGGCAGAATTAGAAAAGTCTATTGGTAAGAACATTAGCGGTGATTGTGTTGAGTTAGAAAAATAATTAAGAAATGTTAACATTTTATATTTTAAAAAGGCAATTTTTTTAATAGTAAATACTTTATATATATGTAAGATATAACTAAGAGAGAAGAGAGAATATATTATGTTAGCATCAGGACAAGCTTTTGGAACAATGGTAAAACCTCAACGTAGAAAAAATAAAACTATTAAAGAATTTAGTTATTTAGAAAATAAAGATAAAAGAATGAGATTTAATAATTCGCAAGATCCTATTTATTACGTTTTCGATTGTATAGAAAACAGACCGGTAGGAGTTCTTGCAAAAGAATTTGTTAAAGATTCATTTTTAGAAGTTGCAAATTTCGTATCAAAAGTTGTTGGATAATCAATAGGATAAAAGAGAAAGAAATTAAGGAAAAAGGATAGGATTAATAATTTTAAAGCGGTCATAAAGACCGCTTTTTGTTTTATAAATTTAGTATATTATAGTTTGTGGATAAATTTCTTCAACATATTCAGCCCAATCTTTTACGTTAAAAAATCCAACTGCAAATTCAGCTGTATTCTCACCCAATTGTTGAGCTCCGGGAACCTCGATAGGAGGTCCTGCAGGTGTTGTACGTGCAGGATTTTTAGGATTAGAAATTACACCAATACTACGTAAAATAGTTATATTTAACGATTCATTACTTACCTCATACTCAGTAAGCCCACGTGTAATTACACCCATTCCATTAGCCCAAGCGAAACGCTGCATTGGTGCAGTGTTAGTTCTTGCTTCTTTACCTCGTTCTTGAGGAAGATTTTTTCTTATGTCGTACTCCGGATCAAATTTACGTTTAATTAATAAGTTCATATCTTCAGAGTAAACTTCTGTTACAGGTTTTCCTAAATTGAAACGGACTTGCCATAATTTATTTGTCAAAAGATTTGACCATTTAATTTTAAAATTAAGTAATTTTGATTTTTTATTTAAGTAAATATCAACATTAAAAAATGATGTATTAACTCTAATACCACATCTCAATGGCCCATCCATAATGACTCTTGCAGACTTGATTTTAGCAATTTCGCCTTCATCATTTTCAACCGGTCCGAAATTGTATGTATCACCAACATCTTTAAAGCGGATAAATTCTACAAAGTTTTTATAACATTTTCCTTTATCATATACATTAATCTGACCATTATCAACTTCTACCCTTATTTTAGAATTAAATAAATAAGTACTATCCACTGTCAAATCAGATTCAGAATGATCAGAATTAAACTCTTTTAGCAGAGTATAAATTGTTCTGTAATCCTCTGTGACAGGAATACTGTAAATATCATTCAAAAGCTCTGTTGAAAAACCTTTTCTTTGTGCAACAACTTGAGCTTTTTCATCATCAATATGATCTCGTTCAACTTCCAAAAGTTTATATTTATTTTCGTATTTAAAAGTGATAGCAACGTTTTTAGGTTGGTATAATCTAATTTCTTCAATAATTGTATCAGCAATTTGAAGAATTTTATTATAACGAGTTATATTTTCGCTATGAACCGCATCCGTAGAACATCCGCAAATACTGTCATGAGCCTGATTTTGCAATAATAATTTATAGGCATATTCTATTACAGGAGTAAAAATTCCTCCGTAATTCAGTTGTACTTTATCTGCCAAATCAAGTTTATAAGAACATTCAGTATTTAATTGTTTAAGCTTAGTTCTTGCCGAATATGAACCTTGAAGAATAAATGTTTTAGAATTATCACGAAGTTCATCTTTAACTTTCTCCTTAAATGTTACCATATTAAAGTATTCGAAAGGTGAATCCAAAATAATCTCATAATCATCTAAGTAAGTATTTACAAGCTCTATTTGTTCCCATATATCAGAAGGTATACCCAAATGGTCTGCACCAATTGGTAATAATAAAACATCTCCTGATTGTTCAGCAATTTTATCTAAGTGATTTTTAACAAATCTTGCTTTTGCTCTAGGATCATCTTCTTTTGCAAAAACTTCCATAAAGTATCCACGAGGGATATTTACAGTTTTTATATCATTAAATAAAAATTCTGAAGGAAGATCTCCACATCCACGCCATACAATAGCTTTATTTATACCATATTCTTTTAATATATCCGGAACATTCATACTATGACCAAAAGTATCCGCAAAATAGCCGATAAAATCTTCACAGCCAAATTCACGAGCTATATTTAAACCAATTTCAAGGTTTTTTCGAAAACATATCCCATCTGTTAGAAATTCATCAATTAAACAGTAAAAAGGTCCGATAAACAAACGTTTATCTTTGATTAAAGTCTTAACAATTTCTTTGTTTTCCGGTCTGAATTCCAAATAATCCAACAATGCTGCAACTTGTCCATCAAAATAAAATGATGGAATTTTATCGTTAATAAGCATTGCCAGAATATTATCAAATACTCTAAGTAATCTTAGACGAAATACTTCGAACTCTCTGTACCATTCTCTATCCCAATGTGAGTGCAAATATGCAATAACTTTTTTCTTTTCTTTATTCTTATTATTCATAGTAACAATATATTATCACTTTTACTTAGTTATGGCTAATTGTTAAGATTCATCTTATGTATAATGTATATTCTTTGTATTTCCGCTTAATATACTGGAAAAAGAAGAGGTGAGAATGTTAAAACTGTTAACAATTGGTTTATTATTAGGTTATTTTACTCTATTTATTGGTCAAGTACATGCTTATACGGTAACTCAAGTAAAAAATGTTCCTAATTATAGTAATTATAGTTCTTATAATGATAATGCAGCTTATAATGCGGATTTATCACGAGTTGAAAGATTTTTATTTAATAAGACATATGCAAAAGAAAGTAATACTGTAAGACTTGCCAGAATTGAAAAGGAATTATTTAGCCGTTCCTATCCTACAATGTCAATTAGCCAGAGAATGAATAATGTTTTAGCAAATTATAGAACAGATTATCGAACTAATAATTATTATAATGCTCATTCAAATAATTATTACAGGCAAAACAATGTTAGAAATCGCATGTTAAATTCTCTTATTGGCCAGCCGACAGGATACACTCCAGCTATTACTAATTCCTCTTATCTCAATGGCTTTGGACCTTCAATTAATCGTGGATACTATGGAACAAACGGATGGGGATACCACAATTCTTATCGCCCAACATATTCCGGAGCAGGAATTCATATCTTAGATTAAGTAAATGATGTTAAAAATATATTAAGTTCTAATAAAAATGATATTTTGATGATACCATATATATTGTAGTATTTTTATGGAGAGAAACAATATGTGTGGTATTGTCGGATATGTTGGAAAACAACCTGTTGTAGATATATTATTAGACGGTTTAGAACAGCTTGAATATAGAGGATATGATTCTTCCGGTATTGCTTTGAAATGTTCTGAAGCTATTAATATTTATAAAGCAGAAGGAAAATTAAAAAATCTTAGAGAAGAACTTGCTCCACATGCTTATGAATTAACCAAATCAACAACCGGTATCGGCCATATCAGATGGGCTACTCATGGTGCTCCTACTGTTGTTAATGCTCATCCACATACTTGTAATTGTGGAAATTTAGTTCTTGTTCATAATGGAATTATCGAAAATTATAAAGAACTAAAAGAAGAGTTAGAAGCAAAAGGCTGTAAATTTAAATCTCAAACAGATACAGAAACTGTAGCTCATCTTGTAGCTTCTATTTATAACGATGTAAAAGATTTAACAAAAGCAGTACATATAGCGTCTAAAAAAATTCAAGGTGCTTATGCTTTATGTATTATGCATAATAGTGAACCAAATAAAATTGTTGTTACAAAAAGAAATGCACCTTTAATTGTAGGTATTGGTGAAAATGAATTCTTTGTAGCCTCCGATGTTCCTGCATTCATTAAACATACAAAACGTGCTGTTTATGTTTCTGATAACCAAGTTGCAACACTTACTTCCGAGTCTATGATCTTAGAAGACGAAAATGGTAAGATTTTAGAACCAAAAGTAGAACTTTTACCTTGGGAGCCAGTAGCTCTTAGTAAAATGGGTTATAAACATTTCATGCTAAAAGAGATACATGAACAACCTGACGTTATTAGAAATATTTTAGTCGGTAAATTACACACCCCAACAGAACAAGTAGTTTTGGATGAAGTTAAACTAACAAAAGAAACTCTAAAAAATCTAAATCGAATTCAGGTTATAGCTTGTGGTACATCACTTCATGCTGCAATGATTGGTAAATATATTATTGAAAATTTCTGTGGTATTCCTGTTGATGTAGAAGCTTCAAGCGAATATATTTACAGAAAAACTGTAACTGATGAACATACACTAGTTATAGGAGTTTCTCAATCAGGTGAAACTGCTGATACCTTAACTGCGATAAAACAATCAAAGGCTCGCGGGTCTCATATTCTAATTATTACTAATCGCCCTGATAGTGCTATGGCTAGAGAAGCTGATAGTCTTATTCCTGTAAGTGCTGGTATTGAAGTCTCAGTAGCTGCGACAAAGTCATATATTGCTCAATTAACCTCTTTCTATTTATTGGCAATTTATATGGCTGAAGTTAAAGGTACAATGGCTACAACTGATTTAACTAATATAAAAGCTGAAATGCTTATTTTACCACAAAAAATAGAACAAATTTTAGCAAATAAAGAAAATATCAGAGCTTGTGCACGAAAATACTCTAATACAAGAGATTTTATTTATATTGCAAGAGGTATTAACTATCCGACAGCGCTTGAAGGAGCTTTAAAATTAAAAGAAATAAGCTATATAAATGCAACTGGATATCCTGCAGGAGAATTAAAACATGGTCCGATTGCAATGCTTGATGAAACTATGCCGGTTTTATCTGTTCTAATGAAAGGAAGTGTTTACGAAAAATTACTTTCAAATAGCGAAGAAGCTAAAGCTCGTAATGCAAGAATGATAGCTCTTACTAATTCTCATGATGAAAAATTAGAAGATTTATTTGATTTTATTATATATGTTCCTGAAGTTATTGAGCTTCTTTCTCCTATTATCGCTATGATACCATTGCAGTTGATTGCTTATTATATTGCAGAATTCTTAGGAAAAGATGTTGACCAACCTCGTAATCTGGCTAAGTCTGTTACTGTAGAATAAGTTGAGGTAAATCACGGTGAACAATCAAATAGTTTCTGAAGTAATCTCAATACAAAAGCCTGACAACATGGATGTAGCAACAATAGAAGAAATACTTCAAAATACATATGGTGAAATTATACGTTGGGCTATTATTGATATAGTTGAAGAATCATTAAAAATTAATTTAACATTTGAAAAACAGGTATGAACAAGCATACCTGTTTTTCTTTTATAAATTATTAAATATCTATACAATTAAGCCACGGCAATATTTATTTTTTTTATCATCTTCTTTTTCCATTTGCTTTTCTAAAATCACATTTTTGGTTTGAGATTCTATTTTAGCCGCATCTGTATATTTTTGGTCAATTTGACCGGCTTTGTAAACTCCTTTTAGTATAGTATTAAGTACATAAGCACCAGCTGCAACTAACAATCCGATTTTACCTGCTTTAGTTGGATTAGATATAGAATTTTTTAGAAATGGCACTTTAGTTAGAATAGTACCCAATCCTGTTGCAATATATTTTAAGAAAGTCGGCTTTTTAATAAGTCCATATGCTACTCCACTTGTCACAAGTCCTGTTTTAATATTTGTTTCCCATTTATTTTTTAAATGTTCTTTAGCACACTGAACTCGATTAGTCATACTGCCTTTGCTGCTATCAACCATTGTATACATAGGACCAGCAACATACATATTTGTCACAATAACCACCTTTCACACAAAAATCACCTACTTCTATATAAAGTTTTTTTTGAATAAAAAATTGCCCAAAATTTTTCGGGCAATTAAAATAGTTATTTACAATGAATTAAAGGTGTTAACCTTTCTTAATAATCACTGATATCAATAGCATTAACAGGGCAACTAAGAGCTGCATCAATACATAAATCTTCAGTTTCATCAATATTTATTGAGTTAACAGATGCCTTATTTCCGCACATGTCAAATACTGCAGGATTAATTACTGCACATGCACCACATCCTACACAAGAATCCAGAATTTTAACGTTCATAAAATATCCTCCATAATAAGTTATAAACTTATTATGAAGGATGTTTCTTAAATTTTTATTAGTACTTGTTCTAATACATATTGCTAATCTTCGTTTGATACGATTCTTGCACCATTTTGTTCAATGTTCATTGTTCGTATATCGCATTTGATATTTTGATCAGCCCATGTATCTCTAACAATGCTTTTAATTTTATCAAGGTCAGCCTTTTCTGTAATAACAAGAATTGAGGAGCCGGCCCCGCTAATAACACATCCTAGAACTGTATCAATATGCTTAAGATTTTCCATAATCTTATCTAGTCCGGGGATTAACTTCATACGATAAGGCTGATGAAGTCTATCTCTTAATGCAAGTTTCATTAGTTCAGAGTCTTTATTATTTATAGCATAAGTAAACATAGCCAATCTTTGAACATTATAAATAGCATCTTTCATTGGAACTTCCTTAGGAAGAGCTGATCTTGCAATATCAGTTGATAATTCGAAATCAGGAGTACAAACTGTAATAGCCCATTCTTGAGGCCAATTCATTTTTCTGTAAATAACTGAACCATCA
>JAAVBM010000114.1 GCA_014803505.1 bacterium
AAAATTTCTTTTTCAGAGTTTTGAAACCTATCACCCATCTTTCTTGCAGGTATCCCTCCCCATATTTCAAAAGCTGGAATATCATGAGTGACAACAGAACCTGCGGCTATTATTGCGCCATCTCCTATGCTGCAATTTTCCATCACAATAACGTTCAAACCAATCCAAACATCATTACCAATCAATGTACCCCCTTTATCCGTTTTTAAGTTTACGTTTTCTTTTACAAATCCATAATACTTGTTAAATAAAAAAGGGTGTGTGGAAACAAATTTCTTGTTATGATTAAAAGGTGATATATGAACATTTTCCGATATAGAACAGAAATTCCCGATTTTGCAGTTTTCTATGCTTGCATAAGGATTTACATAAGAATATCGCCCTAATGTCACATCATCTCCAATATACACATCGTGCTCTACTCTTGAATTTTGCCCATATTTAGCATGGTGACTTGCCAATCTGCTGTTTATTATCACTCCGCTTTTTTTCATCCTCAATTTGAATAAAATATATAAGAAATCAATCATTTTCCTTTCCCGAGTAAAAAAATAATAATGTAGGAACTATCAATATTCCTCCATACAACAAAGCAAAGCAAAACCACTTTAAATATGAATCAATATAAACTCTAGTACATATAAAAGTATTTATCAAAAATATTAAGACAGCATACAAACAGAACAAAAAGAAAATTTTTACAATACTTTTTATCTTTGAATCAAAGAGAATATATTTTGGTGCATAAAAAAGCACATCAACCGTTCTATAAAGATATGAGCAACAACCTCCTATAATCACACCAATCATCCCTAACTTTATTGTACATATTACACTTATAACTACATTTATTATCGCTTCTGCTAATCCACGAAATTTTGTTTCTTTAAACTTTCCAGCAGCTTCTATCAACATTCCTCCAGGCACACGAATTTTATTCACAACACCAACAAATACAAATAATGGGATTAATTCAAAACGTTGATAATTTATATCAGTCAAATTTTTTGTATAAAGCGATAAAAAAGGTTTTATGAGTAAAATTGTACAGGAATATCCCCAGCCAATAAAAAGATACATAATTGTTTCATATTTTCTAAAGTATTTTATTAGTTTTTCTTTATCAGAATACAATAATTCGCCAAAATTCGCTGACAGCCCTGTTGACATAACAGAGAGCAACGTGTCTATTGCGGTAAAAATCATTGCATAAACGGCATAAACACTAACATCCTTCAAATCGCAAAATATAGTCAAAATTATTATTGGTGAATTAAAGACAGCAAGAGAACTTAACTGCAAAAACAAAGCATCCCAGCGTTGGTACAGAGCGTTTTTATCGGGAATATCATTGAATTGAATATAGCTAAATTTTTTCTTTACATAAATCTTTAGTATTATAATTTTCACAACATAAAATGCAGACGAAAAGAATTGTATCACTACAATATCAAAATTCAAATTTATAAAGATAATGCAAATAGTTAGATTAAAAACAACTCCAATAGTTTGAGTAAAAGAAATGACATAATTCTTTTTATTGACAAACAGTAAGACACGATATTTACCTATGAAAAAAAAGTCTGCCAAGCCTGATAAGCCGAGTATCAAAAACATCAAAAAAGGGACAAAAAAATTAATTTCCTTCTTTATCATTACAGAATACAATACTGAACAAGCCAATAACAAAATTGAAAAAATAATGCCTGATACATTATAAAAATGTTTTGTTGCAGTTAGAATTTGATTTATTTTTTTTGTATCTTTATTAGCAACATAAGGATAAAGAGCAGCTATACTGGCAACGCCGACCCCCGATTCGACTAAACTTAAATAGGCAATAAACTGCTTTATGGAAGAAACCAACCCGTTAATAGGTGAACCATAATGGATAATCAGTAAAGGTGGCAATATAAAACCGCTTATAGCAGTAATGAGTTGTAAAAGGATATTAAAAACTATGTTTTTATGGGTACTCGTTATATTCATTATTATCCTATGATTTTTGGCTCAAAGACTATCTTTAACCTTTTGCAGAATTTCAAAATTATTTTAGAAAAATAGACTTTAAATCTTTTTGAATATATTAAGCCCAAGACTTTTTCTTCTAAATTCAATTTTTCTGCTAACTGTTTATAACTTACTTTATGCTTCGCTCTCTCTCTACAAGCAAAAATTGTAAGATTAATCGTTTCCCAATCACATCCTTTTGCCTTAAGAAGAATATTTAAATAATCCAAAAAACCAAAATAGTTTTTTGAAAAACCTTTTCTTGTATTAGCCCCACTATTTGTAAGACCATCTGTTAAATATTCACAACAATAAATTGCTTCCGGAAAAAATCTCGTATAATAACCATCGTAAGAAATCCTATTCCAACATTCCGCCTCAGTCACAAAAAACTCATTATTGTATTCTGGAAATTTATATTTTTTGAGCACAGCTGTTTTATACACCTCTGCCTTATCTGAGTCCAAGTCGAACTTGTACCGCTCATGGTTCAAACATTTTATGCCAGGATTGTTACTCAAAATTGTCGGAACTGACATTGCCATATTTCTATTAATATCATATCTACTACCTGACAATGCCGCCAATTTTTCTTCATCACCATATTTTCTAATCCATTCACCAACTAATTCAACAGCGTTTTTCGTTAAAAAATCATCGCTATCCACGATAAAAAACCAATCATATTTTGCATAGTCAACAGCTTTGTTAATTGCCCTATGCTTGCCTCCATGCTCCTGTCTGATATAAACAATATCAAATTGGTTTTCCCGTGCTTTAAAAGACTCTATCAAATCGTATGTTTTATCTTGTGATGCATCATCGACAATAATCCATTCAAAACCATGATTTGTCTGATTCTTCAAAGAATCATATAACCTTGTAAGAGTATGCTCCCTATTAAAAGTTGGGGTAAATATTGTAATCATTCTAAAACCCGTTCACGCAGTCAATCACCCACGCCACCTGCTCGTCGGTCAAGCACGGACTCATCGGGAGGCTCAGCTCGCAGCGGTGTATCTTTTCTGTCACGGGAAGGCTCATTCCGTTCCATTCCCTATAGCACTCCTGCTTGTGCGGCGGAACCGGATAGTGGATGTTCGTGCCGATTCTCTTTTCCTCAAGATATTTCTGCAACTCATCCCGCTGCTCGCACAAAATCGGAAATATATGGAACACATGCTGCTTCCAGTCAGGCACTTTCGGAAGTACGATTTTTGGATTCTTAATGCCCTCGACGTAACACCTTGCGACGGCCTTTCTCAAGGCGACATCCTCGTCCAGATGCCTGAGCTTCACGCCGAGGATTGCCGCCTGAATCTCGTCCATTCGGCTGTTCCGACCGCGATAGCGGAACACGTATTTTTTCTGGCTACCATAATTCGCAAGGCTCCTGACCGCCTCCGCAAGCTCTCCGTCATTCGTCGTCACCGCTCCCGCATCTCCGAGCGCGCCGAGGTTTTTCCCGGGATAAAAACTGTGTCCCGCGGCATCGCCGAGCGAGCCTGTCCTTGCACCCTCAAACACGCAGCCGTGCGCCTGCGCGTTGTCCTCTATCAATTTGAGGCCGTACTTTTTGCACAGCTCCCCGATTTTCCTTGTATACGCGCACCGACCGTACAGATGGACGATGCAGACCGCCCTTGTCCTCGGCGTTATCCTTTCTTCAATCAGGTCGTCGTCAATCTGGAAGGTGTCGATCTTTGGCTCGACAAGGACGGGGACAAGTCCGTTTTCCGTAATCGCAAGGATCGTCGCGATGTAGGTGTTCGCAGGGACAATCACCTCGTCCCCCGGCTTCATGACGCCAAGCTCGATGTACGCCCGGAAAATCCACACGAGCGCGTCAAGCCCGTTCGCGCAGCCCACGCAGTGTTCCGTGCCAATGTAGCCCGCGTAATCCTTCTCAAACCGGGCGTTCTCCTCGCCCTGAAGATACCAGCCGCTGTCAATCACGCGCAATGCCGCCGAATGGATTTCGTCTCTGTATTTGTCGGTCATGTCTTTTAACGAGAGAAACGGAACTTTCATACAATCACTCCTCTATGCGCAATATCACAGGACATTTTGAGCAAAGCCTTTTTCCAAAATGTCCAAAAGTAAATCGTATCGCAATGTCTATCAGAAGGCAGAGCAAGAACATTGAGACCACGCTCACGAACACCCAAAGAACCAATACCCCCCCCCATACATTGGTAATATGTTCCGAAGTTATAAAAAATTTTCTCCAGAACACCTTGGCAACGGAAGACACATGCATACAAAAAATTGCAAAAACAGACTTTGACACAAAATTCACCGCCCTGTTCTGAAACTCAAGCCTATTGAACAGGAGGAACAGGCAGATCGCGGAAATTACCGTAAATACCGAACAATAATTATACAGAGACGGCATTTGATAAACGCCCGCCGTCATAATTGCAGTGGAACCAAAGTAGCCCAGCAACAGTTTCCACCGTTTAGGATTAATTTTCGCACGGCGGAGGTACATCCCGACAACCGCATCAAACAGAAACTGCACGACAGAATAGCCCGCGAGGTTGCCTTTTGTTGAAATGGTGGACAAACCTTCAAGGGACAGACCGAACAAGTCCATTCCCGCATCCAGCACCGTAGGCCACAGGACAAAAATCAGCGCGGAAGCCCCGACAAAGAATTTCTGCGCCTTTTCCGAGGTCGCGTCAAATATCTTTGCGAGAATCGGCGAAAGAATGTATGTGACGATATAGTAGATTGCAAAGTAATTGACCGGAAGCAAGCTTGAAAAGAAATGCCTAACGGAAAATGAATTCATTCCAAGCATTATGGACAGCGCATAATCCGCCACGCGATAAAAAATCACTATGAGAAGTATGTCAACAATTTTCCCAAGCCTTACTTTCTTATTGAATGCCAGAAAGTATCCTGAAATAATCATAAAACAGTTTACGGCGCAGATGCTCAAGGATTCCAAAAAGTACAGGATAAATTTACTTGCGGCATCATCCTGCACAAGATTAAAAGCCCCGCCCATTTCTCCATTGTTAAAATGCAGCGTCACGACCATAATCATCAGAACAATGCGCAACAATTCAATATTTGAGTTTCTTTCGACTTTTTCCATTATCGCACCTTTACCCAAAACCTGTTGCCGTCTCTAATTTTATGCAGAGCCGTTTTTAAACTTCCCTCAAAAACCTCGCGGGATTCCCGACCCACACTTCGTCTGCCGGGACGTCTTTCGTCACGACGCTTCCCGCTCCTATCATCGCGTCCTCCCCGATCGTTATGCCGGCGAGGATGGTCGCGTTCGCGCCGACGCTCGCGCCTTTCCTGACGACGGTGCGCTTAAGCTCCCAATCAGGATTCTTCGAGCGCGGGAACAAATCGTTCGTGAACGTCACGTTCGGCCCGATGCAAACATTGTCTTCCAGCGTCACGCCGTCCCACAGCTGAACGCCGCTTTTCACGGTCACGTTGTTGCCTATCGTGACCTCGTTCTCTATGAGGACGTTCGCGCAGATGTTGCAATGCTCGCCGATTTTGGCACCGGGAAAAACCACGCAAAACTGCCAGACGTTCGTGCTCAGAGGAACATTGCTTGACTTGCAGTCAGACAGCGGATGTATCATTTCGCCTCCCGCAGCGACTTCAAGAAATCGTCGTAATTTCGTATATATTCTTTCTCATCGTAATGCTCGCTGGCAAGGACGACCAACTTGCACCCGTAACTGAAGTCGTGCATCTCGCGCCACATTCCCGGACCGATATACAGCCCCACGTCAGGGCGGTTCAGGAGGACGGACTCCCGTTTTTCGCCGTCGTCAAGGACAAAGCGGCAAGCCCCATCCATCGCGATGATTATCTGCTCCAAATTTCGGTGCGCATGGAATCCCCGCGCCTCGTTCGGCAACGTGTCGAACATATAGTATATGCGCTTGATTTCAAAGGGGACGTTCTGCGTTCCTTCCAATGAAATGAGCTTGCCACGGTGGTCGCCGTGCACTTGCATGTCAATCAGTCGATAATTCATTCTACAGTTCTTTCTCTATTTTTTATTTGTACTATGTCTATAAATTCTTTCCGATCATCGTCCAATTTTTTCAATTTTCCGAACCCGCTTATTGCGCTTTCGTATTGGGGAGAATAGGAATTGCCCCATATCCAAACTTCAAGGATCCAAGTCGCAGTTTGAATGTCGCCAAAAATTGGCATGAAATCTTTGTCCCCAGAACATAGGATTATTTTCTTGTATGCGGTAGAATCTTTATTCGTAAAAATTGTTTTTGCGATTTCCCATCCCACACGCATATCAACGCCTTTCTCCTCTTCCGTTCCTTTTTTCATGTTTGGATAACGCGGCGATGTAAATACTTCAAAGCCAAGTTTCTGACAGTCCGTAACGATACTTCCAGAAAGTTTTGAACCCACCAAAACAATTCTCTTTATACTGTCTCCGTTTTTTGAAATGTAACTTTTAAATTTCTTGTAATTTACTTTAGGTCGTCTCGACTCATCCATACCCTTTACGGAATTAGCCGCATGTTTATAACCTTGTATAAACAAAAACGAATTGTCAATAAAAACGTACAATTCACTCATATCACCATACCTCCAAATTTAATCCTGCTTTTTCTGCACCATTCTTCACAGCGCATCTCCCAATCCCACGCGCTCATAGCCCAGC
>JAAVBM010000115.1 GCA_014803505.1 bacterium
AATTTTTTAGATTCTCTGCGTTGTAAAAACCAAGAACCGCATTTGCTGTCATGGGTGAAAATCCACCAAACATAAATGGCAAAATATCATTTCCTTTGCCTTTATTTGCCCATTGCAGAGCCAATGAATGGCATTGATCAATATTTGGCATAACTTTCCACCAATGCATAGTGTCAACAGGACAAGAAATTATAAAGTAATCAATATAATTATCAGGAGTTGTTCCTAAATAATTAATAATTTTATTTGAACCTAATGAATGGCCTGTTAGAATAATGTTTTTAAAGCCTAATTCGAATTTTGCATATTTAACATAACTTTCAACATCTTCGTAAACCATATCAAAGTTATCATCGAATGTTCCTGTGAATTTTTGTTTACCAATTGAATGATCTGTGTATGCCATACACGAAAATGAATCGTGTGTATGTGCAATGATTGTTGCAATTCCATTATTTTCAAGTAGTTTACCTGTTGAAGATAATAATTCATTTTGAAAAACATTTGAGCAAATACCCGTAACTAAAATAACAACAGTTTCCATATCTGCGCTGCCAAACATTGCACCTTTTAGTTCCAATCCTCTTGTTGTTCTAACTTTTATTATTTCCATTATTTAACCTCTAAGTAGTATCATATACTTTTTTAGTATAAATTAATAACTCGGTTATATCAAATACTTATTTAGAATATTTAATTATTGATAATATCTATATCTATGTTAGTATTATTTTATGGAATTTAGGGTATTAAAATATTTTTTAGAAACCGCAAGAGAGGGCAGCATAACTCGTGCGGCTCAGATATTACATGTCACACAGCCAACAATGTCTAAGCAACTTAAAGATTTAGAGCGCGAACTTGGTAAACAATTATTTGTTCGTTCTAATTATTCGGTACAACTAACGGAAGCTGGTATTCTGTTAAAAGAAAGAGCTGAAGATATTATTGATATGGTTGAAAAGACAAAAGCAGAATTTAAAACTTTGGATGATATAACATCCGGAGATATTTATGTTGGTAGTGCAGAATCAGATTCTGTAAAGTTTTTTGTTAGAGCCGTGAAGTCTTTGCAGGCAAAATATCCAAATATAAAATGCCATATAAGAAGTGGAAATATCAATGATGTGACTCAAAAACTTGATAAAGGATTGCTTGATTTTGCAATAATAATGAAATATGTTGATTTAAATAAATATAATTATATTAACGTCCCCGTAAGTGATCAATGGGGTGTTCTTATGAGAAAAGATGATCCTTTTGCTACGCGAGAATATATTACTCTTGAGGAACTTGTGCATATGCCTTTAATTTGTTCAGAACAAGGCATTGAGCAAGATTTTCCTGAATGGTTTGGAACTAAAGTTTCTAAATTGAATATTGTGGCTACTTATAATCTTGTATATAATGCGGCAATTATGGTTAGAGAAGGGTTGGGATATGCTATTACTTACGATAAGCTGACTTATGATAACGAGCTATGTTTTAAACCAATAGAACCACAGCTTAATTCTGATATGAAAATTATCTGGCGTAAACATCAAGTATTTACTCCTATAGCAAAACTGCTGATTGATGAGTTGGCAGATGCGTTTAAGTAATTGACCTTTATTACCTATATAAATATTTATAACTTAAACATAAAATTTTTTGCTAAGTATTAAATATAAGTATTAGGTATTAGAATATATTTAGTAATATACGTTTAATCTAACTAAAGCTTTTGCATTCTCCATATAGCCAATAATTTTATTTGCATAACTTTTTTTATTTGCTGTTGTATTATATTCTTCTAATGCAGTTCTAACGTTGCCATTATGTTGATTAAGTTGGAATCTAATTGTATATGCTCCACATCTAAGATTTAAATCGCTATCTTTTTGTAACGCTTGAAAAAGTTTAGCCGGAGTTCTATATTTATATAGCATTTCACCAAAATCACCAAGGTCTAATTTTGGATTTGCATTTTTAGCTGCAAAAACATTATCAAGAGATTTGTATTGACTAATCAATTTATTCAAATGCTCATCAAATAAACCCGCTCTTTGATACATGTCTTGTGTTACTATCGATGTTACTTGAGTAAGACCATTGCCCAATGTCTGATTAAAATGGCTCTCCTTTTTGCAGATACAAGCTAGTAAAAGTGGGTCAACTCCTACAATTTGCGCATTTTTTATTATTGCTAAGGCTAATTCTGTTTTATTTACTGTTTTAGGAACATTTGGATCTTCTTCAATAATAGAAGTAATGGCTTTAGTTCTTTGTTCAAATTGTTGTTTTGCTTGTTTTTCAGCCTCTTTTCGAGCCTTTTCTGCTTCTTGTCTTGCTTTTTCTTCTTCAAATTTTCTGTTGCATTTTTCAAAATAATTTTCAACTTTACCTGTTCCGAAAGAAAGTTTACTTTGTGGCATTCCGAAATTAACTAATAAATCATTTCCCATAATAAATATTTCCCCGTATACCTTACGTTTATATAAAGTTTGTTATTATGGTCAAATTTACAAAATTTATATAGATATTAAAAAATGTTAATAAAATTTTAGGTTATATAAATAGTACTATTTTAGTTGAAACTTTTTTTATTATATTTCCCAGTCATATGTATCTAGGAGTTTTTGAATTTCATTCCTATATGGTGTTTTTGGATTTTGAACTAAATTCTCTAGCTTCATAACAACATCTTTAAATTGTTTACCCATGCTGTAATATAGTTGTTTTGAATATCTTATGAGAATTTTATTACTTGTAAATTCTTCGTCAATTTCATAGCCTCCACCATCATATTCTTTACCCATAATTTTAGGATTATAAGCTTTGTCGTGAGGAATTCTAAATTCAAATAATCCACATATGTCCAGTTGTTTTGTTGTTTTTGGGATTTTGTCATCAATAAATTCGGTTAAACAGTATCCGCTATGCAAATCTGATATATAGTGCTTTGTAAACTGAGTATTATCAAGCTTATGCCCAGCCACACGCTTTAGAAATGTCCAGAAATTAGCTTCGGCGTATGTATTGTGTATCATAGAATAGTACGAATGACCTTCGTTAAGTTGATGGTAGACTTGCAATGCTTTGTCATGCATAATTTTATTACCATCATTATCTAGTAAGGATAATTTAAAAACATTTTTGAAGCTTCCGTTTCCTACATATTCTAATTTAGCTCGCATGACATCTGTACCAAACATTTTTGCTAATTCGCGATTTAAAACATTTTCACCCTTTTTAGCAATTTTTTTTACATGTTTTGATGGTCTATAATTACAATCTACAAAGGAAAAATCATCAGCATTCTTGATTTTATGATATGTACTTCTAAGCGAAATTGCTGTTTGTGAAAGTACTTCTTGAAATTGTTTTATTCTTTCTCCTCTGTCTGATTTTGGGAAAATCTTTATAATTTCTATAGGAATATTGCCAACAACAGCTCTTTCCATCTTTGGAATAAAGTCATTGTATGTGCGCATATTTATATGTGTTTCAAAAAGTTTTTTTAATCTTTTTGGATAACATCTTTCATAATTTATCGAAGAAATTTTTTCTAGCATATATGTATTAAATTTAAACAAAAAAAAATTTGTTATTAAAAGTTTATGTAAAGAGTCACATGGTTTGATTACTTGTGTCAGATGGTTTGACTATTTTGTGCAACACAAATAAAAAATTTCACTTTAATGTTTGCATTTTTTGTTTTGATTTTATAAATTTATGATACGTTTTGTACACATATAAAATTTTTAAAACCGAATTTGATTTTATTGTAGATGCCAACGAATATTATCACGAACATTGCACGCTTGACGATGATTATGATACAAACTATACTATTGCAACTTTTGAAGAAGCAAAAAGACTTTTTGAAATAGAAGATTACACAATAAAAATTGTTTAATTAATATAAAATTTTTATTTGTTTATTTCTTAATGTTGTTTTGACATCAATTATTCGCTGATTTGAACTTCCAACCCAAGGTAGATTAATGTCTTTTAATTCTTCCAAAAATTCTCCATCAACCAATACATCAAGTTGTTCAATATTAGAAATTTGAAAAATTTCTTCCCACAAAAATCCAGTGTACAGCCAAATTGTTTTTGTTGGAAATTTTTCCTTGATTTCTTTTGCTAATAACAGTACGTCATCTCTATTACTGGGATGAAGGGGATCCCCTCCGCTAAAGGTTATTCCTGATACATAGTCTTGGCTTAGGGCGTCAAATAGCTCTTCTTTTGCTGAACTATCAAACGGAATTCCGCTATTAATATCCCAAGTTTCAGGATTTTGGCATTTTTTGCATTTGTGAGTACAGCCTGCAACCCACAATACAACTCTAAGTCCGTCTCCGTTTAGCATATCGTCTTTGGTTATATTATGATATCTCATTTTACATACTCACCCTGTCTTTAATTTCTTCCATTTTAGCTTTATTAAGACGGGTATCGCCTTTTACCCTCGAATATGAAAGATAACCGTTCATACGGTCAATTTTTGTAAGGTTTTTACTTCCGCATTTTGGGCATATATCCATATCAAGTTCTTCGTGTCCGCAGTCATCACAGTATGAAAGAGAAAGGTTTACTCCTTCATAGAACCCTAATTCCATTGCTCTGTTTACAAGAGTTTTAACCGCTTGAGTGTTATATGAAACAGGATATTTTACATATTGTATTTTTCCGCCATTTAATAAATTCCAAAACCGGTTTTCCAAATCTTGTTTTTTTATTGGTGAAATATCTTCTTTAACGTGGCAGTGAAAACTGTTTGAAACATATCCTCTGTCAGATACATTTTTTACAACTCCATACTTTTTACGAAATTGTTGAATTTGCAATCCGCATAGATTTTCTGCGGGAGTTCCGTATATAGCTTATAAATTTCCATCTGCTTCTCTGTACTCGTTCACTTTTTTGTTAATATATTCCATAACTTCTAAAGCGAATTGTCCGTCTTCTGCGATGGATTTACCATTATGAAGTTCTTGCAATTCATTTAGTGCAGTAATGCCAAATGAAGCAGTTGCTGACTTCAATAGTGGTTTAATTTTATCGTGAATGCCAAGGTTTCCGCCATAAAAACCACCTTCACAATAAGCGAGCGGATTAGTAGAAGCTTTTAATTCTCCTAAATAATCGTATGTTCTTATGTGAAGATTTCTAATCATTTCCATGTAATAATCAAGTACTTCATAGAAATTTTTATTTTCTTTTTTTACTTTTGCATAAATCATTGGAAGGTTTAGGCTTATTGCGCCAATATTAAATCTTCCTACAAAAATCGGTTTATCATTTTCATCAGCAGGATTCATTCCGCCTTTTTCAAACCAAGGTGACAAGAATGCTCTGCAACCCATTGGAGAAATTACTCTGCCGTATTTTTTATACATACTTGCAACATAACCTTCTCCCGTTAATGATAGCCAGTCAGGATACATTGCTTTTTTAGAACATTCAATAGCGGCTTCATAAACATCTTCAAGCGGTTTTCCTGCTCCGTGAAGGGTTTTATCAAATAATAATACGACTTTTGGGAATAAAACGGGCTTTTTGGCACCTTTTTTACCTTGACCGTTTTTTCTAACATCAAGCATTGTTATTGTTGCCATTTTTTCGAATTTGGATTGACCCAAACCAGCTGTCATTGCAATAAAAGGATAGTCTC
>JAAVBM010000116.1 GCA_014803505.1 bacterium
AAAACCTGAAGTTAACATCCACATTGTATTATTTTGAAGAGCAATTTTTCTCATTTTTTCTTGAATGAATTCTCTTCGATTTGGAATATCTTTAGGTACTCCCAATCGGTTACCAATTTTATTTATTTCAGCATCAGAATATAAATCCCATGGAATAAACTGATGATCTTGATACAACATTTTTTTTCTGCCGTAATTATCTTCGTACTGCTGTCTTATATTAAAACCATGAATTAAATAAGCAGGAAGTTGTAATGCAAGTTTTGGCCAAATATTCATTGCAGCAAAAAACGAACCTAATCCAACAAACTCCATAATTCTAGTCAATGGCGTAGATTTTCTGGAAAATAAATATGTAGCAATCGCCAAACCGCCAACTTTCATTCCCATATCATTTAATCTTCCAAGTTCATGATCATTAGCCTCACCTTTTAATGAATGCTTCAATGCCCTTAGATCATATTTCATATCTTTGAAAAATTCAGATGGAGCATCAAAAATATTATTACGAACAAGTTTTCCATTACTTGGCAACGGTTTTATGAAAGTACGATTAGCCAATTCTTTATTAACATCAAATTCTTTTACAACTTTATCTGAATTATATTGCTGAATAGCTGAGGAGTTATTTACGTATGACTGAATTAAATTAGTTCTCATTAACTCACCACACTTTCTTTATTTTGATCCAAAACATCTGCTGCTGTAAGTTTTGAAGGTTTCTTAGTAATATGAATAGCATTCAATACTCCAAGAGCAGTTACTGCAACTGCAGAACCCAGGAGATATTTTCCTGAATGTTTTCTGAACGCTGAAGTTGCACTCTCTGGCCCATGATATAAACTCTTAGCACTATTTATAAAACTTTTACCTAACACATTTAAAGAATGACCAAATTCATTTAATTTCCAGAATTTCAAAGTTGCAACATTAAAATAGTTTTCCCAAGGTTTTTGGAAAGCCAGAGCAACCCCAACTGCAGCCCACATATAAGATGCAAAAGTTCTAGCCGCCGCAGATTTTACCAAAACTTCTTTATAAATGGGTTTCACTTCCTGATCAGAATCATTTAAGTTTGAGCCCAAACCATTCTTTTTTGCAATCTTATCATATCTAAAGTTAGTTTTTTCACCATTTTGAGGATCTCCATACAACAAATCCCATCGTGTAAAATCAACACTTTCACCAATTTTATGATATTCAATACTAGTTAAATCATAATCATTTGGGGATTCCTGAAGCTGGTAATTGACTTTTGCATAAGGAAGCTGAGTATCAATACCTGTAGCAAATTTAACAGGAACATTAACAAGAGCATTTGACAATGGTTTCAATAATGCATATAGCATAACACCAAGAGCCATTTTATTTCCTAGCTTAATTGAGGCTTTCGCTTTTTCAAACGGATGATAATATTTATTAGCAGAGTTAAAGATTGACATTAATGTAGCACTGCCAATGATATACGGAACTGTTCCCATCGTCAAAAATTCATAAAAATTTGAATTTCGACTACCAGCAAGACCTTTTGCAGGATAGATTGTAAAAGCCTTTGTTAGTTTCCCCATGCCAATACGCATTCTGTTAGAAAAATTATTTTCTAATAACGTATCTTTATCATATAAAAGACTTTCATCATCCCTTTTTTGTTGTTTAAATGATATTTTTTTATCACTAAAAGTGCTGATTGGTGATATCATGATTACTCCGCGTTCTTTCATTAGAATACATGTCAAGATTTTTTTTTGATATCTGGATTTTCAGAAATTTACAAATATTAACAATAAATTTTACTTAAAAACATTAAAAAATATTAGTGTGAAAACGCCCATTATTAAACAATAATAACCAAATATATTTAACGAAAATTTTGATATAAATTTCATAAAATATTTGATACACAAATATCCAACAATTCCAGAAACAATTGTACCCGCTAATATGGCAATCCAGTTGTATGTAACTGCTTCTGCAACATTAATTTTAACAAGCGGATAAACCATTGAAGCACCAAGAATTATTGGAATACTTAATAAAAAAGAATATCTTGCAGAAGTTTCTCTATCTAAGCCAAGAAATAAACCTGTAGCCATAGTCCAACCTGAACGTGAAAACCCTGGAAGAACAGCCAAACCTTGAGCCAATCCAATCAATAAAGAATGTTTAAGTCCAACTTCAGTATATTTACCATCCCTTTTTTTAGAAAGATATTCACTGAAAAATAAGATTCCGCCTGTAATAATAAGTAAACCGCCAACCAATGCAGGATGGAAAACCAAATGTGCAGCAACTTTATTCAAAGGCAACGCGAGAATTATGGTTATAATAGTACCCAGAATTATATACAAAGCTAATTTAGCTTTATTATCAGAAAAATTACGAGATTTACAAGCATAAAACAAAGCTTTACACAATTCCCATACATCTTTTCTAAAGAATATTAAAACTGCAATCAGTGTACCTAAATGAAGCATTATATCGAAAAAAACTTCTTCATTAGATTGCATTTCTATTGCAATATTTTGAAAAACTTTATAAAAATTAGATGTAAATACAAGGTGTGCTGAACTGGATATCGGTAAAAATTCACTCAAACCCTGCACAATTCCCATCAAAATTGCTTGTACAAAATTCATATTAAACTATCCCTCTTTTTAACTAAATAATATCGTGATCCTAAATTATAATAAAATCAAAATTAGTCTTCTTCAAAATATGAACAGCAAGAGGTTTGAGTTTCCCAAACCGTAATTTTACTCAATTGAACAATTTTTTCTTTCAATTTTGAATAAATATAAGCTGCAATCATTTCACTAGAAGGACTTTCACCTCTAAAATCTGGTAGCTCATTCAAATCTTTATGATCCAAAGTATCCAAAACCGCATTCAATTCTTTTTTAAGAACTTTATAATCAATTAAAATATTACTTTGATTTAGACTTTCGCCTCTAACAAAAGCTTCAACCATCCAGTTATGTCCATGTTGATTTTCACACTCTCCATCATAATTTAATAAATGATGTGCTGCAGAAAAATATGCTTGAGTTTTAATTTCGTACATAAGATATCTCCCCTTATAAATATTTAAAATTCAGATTTATTATCAAAAATAAAGTCACAAAGTTCTCTAACTGCGCCGCATCCGCCATTTTTAGAAGCTTTAAAATTACATACAGCTTTTACTTTATCAACAGCATCCGCAGGACAAGCTGAAATTGCGACTTTTTCTAAAATACAAATATCAGGTTCATCATCACCCATATATGAAACTTGTGAAAAATCCAATCCATATTTTTCCATAATAGCTTCAAGTATCGGTAATTTATTTTTCACACCTTGATAAACTTCAGTTACTCTCAAATCGCAGGCTCTACGATCAACAGTTCCATTTTTTCTACCGGTGATAATTGCAGTTATAAAACCATTTTTAGCCATTTTTGCAAGTCCGTGACCATCTTTTGCATTAAAAGTTTTATATTCAATCCCGTTTTCGTCATATGTAATACTACCATCAGTCATCACACCGTCGACATCAAAAGCCAGTAATTGAATTTTGCTTGCTTTTTTTTTCAAATCCATTATGCAACACCTGCTCTTAATAAATCGTGAACATGGATAACCCCAACAGGAGCATTAGTTTCATCAACAACAGCAAGAGCCGTAATTGAATATTTTTCCATTAAATTAAGTGCTGAAGCTGCATACGCATCATCTGTAATACGTTTTGGATCAGCAGTCATAACATCTTTTACTTTTAAAGAAGATGAATCAGAATGTTTAATAATAGTTCTTCTAATATCACCATCAGTTAGAACCCCTACTAACTTTTTATCTGAATCCAAAATCATAGCCATACCAAGCTTGTATTCCGAAATAGTATTCAAAACATCAATAAAAGATTCTGAATCTGAAACAATCGGCATTCTATCACCTGTAATCATCAAATCTTTAACTTTATATGTCAACCCTTTACCAAGCTTACCTGACGGATGATACATTAAGAAATCTTCTTTTGTAAAACCCTTTTTTTCCATCAAACAAACAGCTAGAGTATCACCCATAGCCAAAGTAGCAGTTGTACTGGCTGTAGGGGCTTTACCAAGAGGGCAAGCTTCTTTTTCAACTGAAATATCAAGAACCACTTCACTAGCTTTTGCCAATGTAGAATTTAAATTACCGGTCATACCAATCATAGGACAACCAAATCTTTTAATCAAAGGTAAAAGATTCATCAATTCTTGAGTTTCACCACTGTTTGAAATTGCGATAATTACATCATCTCGTGTGATTACACCAGAATCACCGTGAGTACTTTCTGCAGGGTGTAAAAAGTAAGACGGAGTTCCTGTAGAGGACATAGTTGCAGCAATCTTTTTACCTATCAATCCTGATTTCCCCATACCGGTAACAATTACACGCCCTTTACAAGAGTATAAAATATCTACGGCAGACTCAAAAGCCTCGCCAATATTTCTTTTCAAACGCAAAACTGAATTTGCTTCTATATCTAAAACTTCATTTGCCAACTCATTAATTCTACTTAAAGTCATAGTCGTCATATCCCACCTCACTTAACTCATGATGATTATACAATAAAGTATCATACAAATATAGTATTTTTACAAATATTTCTTAAAAAGTTTAAAGTTATACCGATATAAAGAACTAAGGTAATCTATGAATACAAAATTAAAATCATTAAAAACAGAAGAAATTATCGATTTGTCGAATTTGAATTTATTTGAAACGGCGAAACATATAATGATGATTTCAACTTCAGAACTTCAAAAAAATTCTGAAAAAAGAGTAAAATACAAAGTTTCATCTCAAAAGATTCACAACTTTTTAAACGATTTACCACTATCAAATATGATAGAGTTAGTTTAATTAACCTTTAACACGTTCTCCAAGTATAAATACATTCCAATCAGAAACTTCTTCTTTTACTTGTTTGTAGCAATCTTTAACAAGAATTTGTTGAGTCTGAATAGGATAATAATTTTTGGATTTCAAATAATTTTCTAAACGTTCCGAATTTTTAGTATATTTTTTCTGTTTTACAAGCGGATAAAAAGCCTTTTTCTTTCTGGCAACCTCGCAAAGCATAGCATTAACAATTTCGCAATAATCGAATTCATAACCGTTATTAGTTGTAATATCAAAAATATAATTTAAATTATCATTCGTAGTTATTGAAAAATATCCGAGCAAATTTTCTTCATTCTCAATAATAAAACGAGTTTTATAATAATCTGTGAACCCTTCAAAAAACGGATTTTGAAACTCTTTAGGATGACGAAGTAAAGATGGTTTATACATATTATTAACTTCCGAATTATACAATTCAGCAATTGAATTAGCATCGGAATTTTGAGCATAACGCCATTTTAAAGTAGATTTATGCGGGGTTGGATGATCGATTTTCCATAAAGTTTCTGATGCACACTGCCTAAATCCACAACTGTTTATGAACAAATCAAAAAGCTCATCATGGCATTCATCAATAGTAACAGTAAAAGATTTGGCTCCTTTTTCTCCATATTTTTGAATAACAAATTGTACTAAATGCTTGCCAATCTCATATAAATTTTCTTTAAAAATCAAACGTGTAATATTTATTTTATAAGGATTTCCCGGAGTATGAGCAGTAGTAATAAGCCCAAGAATCTCAGAATTATCAAGAAGAATAAAGGATTCTGATTTAAATTTCAAAGACAAGGGCAGCATTGCATTCAGAATACCCAGCGGCTCTTCCATCAAAGATTTAGCAAGTTTGTCATTCTCATCATTGCAAAGATAAGATATCAATTTCTTTAACTTAGGATAATCAAAACACGTCAATCTTCTTATTTTTATCATAGATACATTATACTTTGTTTTAAACATTGGTGCAAGAGTTCAGGGTGACGATAATTTTTTGTAATACAAGCTTGATATTTGTTGTCATTCCGAACTGTTTTGTCGTCATTCCGGACTGTTTTATTGTCATTCCGAACTGTTTTATTGTCATTCCGGACTGCTTTGTTGTCATTCCAGACTGCTTTGTTGTCATTCCAGACTTGATCCGGAATCTATTACTATCAAAACCAACCTAGACCCTGAATCTAGTTCAGAGTGACGATACAATTAAAAACGGCGATGAGTGAATACTCATCGCCGTTCAATGCTATATTATTTAACAATTCATTATTTAGAAGTTGTTAATACATATTTAGCTGCGTTAGATGCAGGTTCAACTGTTGCATCGTGGAACACAACAGGGAAAATATCTGTCATGTGTTTTGCGTCGTTTTTAACGATACAAGGAGTTTCAACAGCTGTTGAGGTATTAGTTTCAGTTGTACAAGAAACTTCTTTGTTAGGTAATGTTGTACCGTTTACATCGATAAAACCTAAACATTGAGTGTGAGAATTAATCCATGCAGCATTCATTCTTGTACCTAGAGGCAAAGCACAATCTTGGTTTGCAGCAGATTTTGCAGCATTATTAAATGCAACAATAGAGCCATCAGCTAAAGCATAAGTTAACCAGTTAGTTGGAACATTACCACCTGTTAAGACACGTGGAGAATGAGCTGCGATACTAGCTGCATATGTTGTAGTTGTTTCAGTAGACCCTGAACTTGTTGATTTTAATGTAATTGCAGAAACAGTACCCATTGCAGTTTGACCAGTTAAAGTACCATTAAGCAATGCACAGAATGACATTTTACCTTCTGGGTTCTCAATAGAGTAAGCAGTAACTTCAGTAGCACAAGCTTCAGTTGCACCAGAATAATCGAAGTCATATTGAGCTTGACCCATCAAACCTGCTTGGTTTAATGTTGATAATGTTTTCTTGAATTGAGATCTAAATTTAGCACCATTGGTATTTGCAATCAATGTAGGAATAGTCATAGCAGCAACTACGCCAATAATACCAAGAGTAATCAATACTTCTGCCAAAGTAAAACCGGATCTTTTTGTCATAATCTTTCACCTTTCTTTTAAATAAAACTATAACTTAACGCTTTACATATCGATTATATTACTATTTTTTTCAATGTCTGTCAACTATTTGGATGATTTTTCAAGACACAGACACAATTTCATCCAAATTAACCAGTATTAAAAACCATTAGTTTAATCAAAAATCTATCCTCATAATTTTATATTTATACTAAACCCAAAATTACTAGTTAAATAACATTAATCACAAAAAACTAACCCGAAAGAATTAGATTAACAAAATAAAAACACTCAAAATGCCTATATACAGTAGAATTAAGACAACGTTAAATATTGTAAAGATTTATTCAGAATTCAAAGAATTATTAAAATCTCTTAATAATTTTGAAGGCATTGATATTAACTCAACGCCTTCAAATAGTTTTATTTACGTTCGAGTTCGAAAATTCGAAACTCACTCGGTTCAAGTTTTTCAAAATGCAGACGTTCTGTATTTTCAATCACTTGAGGCTCATATTCTTTATCATTCAACACATATTCAAATTTCAACGAATAATCACCGGGAATATGTATTTCTTTATCAAAAATAGTATAACCTTCAACAATTTCTTTATAACATTCGCCTGTAGCTGCAGTCTTAGTTACTTTTTCCGTCGGATATTTATGGTTAGAAATTACTAAATAAGCAGTTCTCATTGGCTCTCTCGTAATCAACCAAGCACTATATCCATCTTCATCATCAATAATAATTTGAGCTTCACCGTTAACAATAATATTTTTACTCTTAACAAATCTATCCAAAGCATCAAATTTATTATAAAAATTATCATTTTCTGCACGCTTCATAGCAACTTCTTCGCCAATAGTATATTCAACACCGCCTTGAGTAAAGCTTTCATCTCCATCTACATACATCACAGGACGCTGTGCATATTTACCTCCAGGTAAAAGTTTATATTTTGCCCATTTATATAATGCACCGTTTTCACCCAATTGAGCAGGATATTGATCGATACAATGAAACTCACCATCTTGATTATTATAAGTTTTCAATATAGTAAGCATGCTTCCTTTTTTAAACTTTGTATTGTAAACAGAAAGATTTTGATTATCCTCTGAAATTTTTTCCGGAGTTTTATCAAATTGAGAAATAATATCATTACCCCAAAGAGCATCAAATTTCATATCCTGATGATATTCTTTATAGAAATTATCCCAAAGCATATACTCTGCCAGGGTTGCAAAATACGGAACTTTTTTCTTCATAGAAGCATTCAATTTGTGTAAAACATATCTTGGCGCTCTATAACTTATTGGTCTGCCATTTTGCTCTGAAACCTCATCGACAACATGGTCAATATGGTCTACTCTAAAACCATCAAAATTATAATCTTTTTGAAGTTGTTTCATACTATTAATAAATAATTCGATAACATCTTCATTAAATTTTCCGGTTTCAAGGTTAACAAAGTAATACGGAGTCTGACAATCAAGGTTAGCAAACGCAGTAACATCATCACCTTTAAAGTCAAAATGTTTAAACATCGGATAACCGCCACATTCACTCATTCCGTCATAGACAGGGACTCCGGCTGAACACCAAGCACCACCGGGAGCAGGCCATAGACCTTCTTTTATCAACAATTGAATAGTATCAACTTGTTTTGTAATATCTTTTTCTTCAAGCTTTTTCTTATCTGTTTTAAATTCATGAACATTTGCGACAAGTTCTTTAACTCGTTTGTGAATCTTTTGTTGATAAGTTTTTTCTAACATTGCATTCGAAAAAGCTTTTTTATGCTCTATCATGATACCTTCAAAAGTATTATATAATTCTTGGTATGCCGGACTTAACTCTCCTGAGTTACCTTGCAAACGCTGAATATAAACATCTTTGACAATCTGTACATCATCTACATCATGATCTTTTGATAAAAATTCTGTAACTTCATCAACTTTATTAAGAAGCTGATTTTGAAGCTCAGTAATATCATACCAGCGAGCAACCTTAGGATTTGCTAATACAAACTTAGAAAATCTTCCTGTTTGCGGCAAAATATCATAAATTACAGGGTGTCCAGCCAACTGCGCCATTGTTATAAAAATTTGAAGCTGTTGTTTTACATTCATGCCGGTAATTTTTTCAATGTATACATCATTTAAAGCTTCACTAACCTCATTACTTTTTGGAAGATATGCGCACCCAAATTCTCTCGGATGGAATGGTATTAAATAAATTGTTGTATTATAAATCTTATTAGCAGTATTTCCTGTTGGAAGGATTAAAAGCTGTTTTAACCAATCAAAGAATTTACCGGTTTCAGAAGATTCATTCCCATTACCAAGTGCGGCAAGATTTATTAATTTTATATTATGACCTTCGCGTTTAAACCAATCAGAATTTTTTTCATGATTTCTGGCCAAAGGACTAATTTCATTACTCTTAAATACAAATTTCTCATTCTTAAAAGTATTATTTTGTTTCCATTTCTCTTCTAAGGCAAACAGTGTTTCTTCATTTGTCAATTCACTTTGTGCCTTTTGAAACGAATATGTCAAATAACCATATTTCTGAATATGCATTGACAGATATTTTTTTCTTATTTCAGAAATATTATCAAACGAATAAGCTTTTTTTAGTTCTGCATAAACTCTATTAAGCTCAACATCTTTCGCAGTTTCCTGCTCTCTCTTAGCGAATAAAAAATTTAACATAAATATCTCCCTATAATATAAAATTATACCATAAGAAAAATTTTATTTTGCAACATGAATATTACCTAACCAGCTAATAGAAATATATTCTTTTAGATATAAATTTGTAGATAATCAAAGGACATAGTTCTTTTAGAGTATATATCGGAGAATATAAAACATGAGTACAAAAGAAAAACAAATTTCAATCGTAATTGTAGAAGATTTTAAACTTACAAGAGTCGGCTTAAGATGTGCTTTAAATGCAAACCCAGACATGGAAGTTGTGGCAGAATCAGAAGATGCTATTGACGGCTTAAAACAAATCGAAAAATTTCATCCTGATATCGTTCTTATGGATTTAGGATTACCAACAATGAACGGAATCGAAGCAATGATTAAAATTCGCGAATCTTATAATGATATTAAAATTATTGCATTAACATCACACGACAGAGAAGAAGAAGTTATTGCAGCTCTAAGTTCAGGAGCCAATGCATATTGCCTAAAAGATATTGATCCTTCCAAACTTGCAGAAGTTATCAGAGATGTTCATTCCGGAGTATGTTGGATTGATTCTGTTGTTGCGAATCTGGCATTAAAATCAATTCCCAAAGTTGAAAATGTAGCTATTCTTGGCAGCAAGATTGCTGAACAAGCTAAAATTCCATTAACAGAACGTGAATTTGAAGTTCTAAAACATCTTGTGGCAGGCAAAAGCAATACCGAAATTGCTAAAGAACTAATAGTTAGTGTACATACAGCAAAAGCACACGTTTGCTCAATCTTACAAAAGATGTGTGTAAATGACCGAGTTCAAGCTGCAGTAAAAGCAGTTAAAGAAGGTATGGTTTAAGTTTATTATTATATAAAAACTTATTGTGTCTATTATTTAGTAGAGTAAACCACATTATACTGCTAATAGTAAAACTATTAGCAGTTTTTTATTATAAATTCAGCATATCTAATACAGTTTTCGAAGGCAGTCCTATAACATTATCAAGCTCACCATCAACAGATTTAACAAACCCGTTCGGTAATTCTTGAATTCCATAAGCCCCTGCTTTATCAAACGGCTTATAATTATTAATATAGTAATCTATTTGTTCATCAGACAAATCTTCAAAAGTAACATATGTAGTTGTTGATTTCACCTTAGAATCCAAAGTTTTTGAATCAACTACAGCAACCGCTGTCACAACAAAATGAGTTTTGCCGGAAAGACTTTTAAGCATATTTTTTGCATCTTGATAATCTTTAGGTTTTTCTAAAATTTTATTATCAATAACTACAATAGTATCAGCGCCAATCACAGAAAATTCTTCGTTTCTGTATTCTTTTGCTACATAAAGAGCTTTATTATATGCTGAATTTTCTACAAAATCATAAGAGAAATCCGCCTTGTCATGTGGTTCCACATAAGAAGACGGAATAATTTCAAAATCCAATTTCATCTTTTTTAGAATATCTGCTCTTCTGGGAGATGAAGAGCCTAGAATAATTTTTCCCATGGTGTGTCTCCTTGTATTTCTCCTATTTTATCAAAAACAGGCACAATTCGACACAAACTTTTTATCGCTGTCCAAGAGATTTTTGATATCTGGCAGTTCTAGCATTTATTGCATAGCAAGCAATATTTAATCTTTGACGAAGCTCCATCATATTACGAACTGTAGCAGCGTAATCATTCATAGCTTCAAGCATTTTATTTGGATCAACCATTGATTCCATATTATCATGGTTATCAACTCGTTCTTCTTGATATTTTTGTACTAACATCTTATCGATGTAATCATCTGCACCAACGCCCATGCGGTGTCCTCCCTATTGATTTTGTATCATCCTGTTCCTGTAAAAAATATATCCTAGATATTCCTTATATACTAATAAAGTATTTTGTATATACAAAATTGCTTTTTTTGATAAAAATATTAAGATATGTAAAGTTGAGTTACATAAAACAATCAAAAAGAAAAAGTGAGCAAAGAATATTCTTTATTAAAAATCTTTCTTTAGTCATTCCGGACTTGATCCGGAATCTATCAATATCAATATCAATCAATTTGAGAGATGCTGAATCAAGTTCAGCATAGCCGTAAAAAAGAGTCATCAAAACTATGTTTCCGAACCAGTCTTTGATTTGCTGGTGCAAATTATATAATTTATTTAAACTTCTGTTTGACATGCGAAATTTTAACACCGTATAATGAACTTATGAAAGATATAAATATTATTGCTCCGGTTAAAAAACCAGAAGATATTATTGAATTTGCAAATAACTCAAATTGTAGAGATTACTATGTATATTACACAAAATTCCTTAATGGTAACTTTTCCTACGTTGAAGAATTCGTCGAGAATGCAGCTAAAACAAATTCAAGAATTTATATCAACTTCAAACACGATATTGTTGAAGAAGAGTTACCTGAAATTAAAAAGTTCCTAAAATATTTAAAAACTTCAGGTATTCACGGAATATTCATCAATACTTTTGCGGTACTGGAAGCTATTAAAGTATTTAAATTACCGTTCAAAGTAATTGTTGACTCGTACTTCGATATCCACAATTTGTCAGGAATTGACTTCATGAATAGCTTCCACAAAATTGACGGAATAATTATTACAGAAGAAATATACCTGAAAAACATTGCTAAAATTAAAAAATTCACTAAACTGCCTTTATCAATTGATTCAGATAACTTACCTTGGTGTGCTGAAGATATTATTAAATTAAAAGCAATCGACAGTGTTGTTATAAAAGGGAAATTCCAAACTTCAGAAGATATTCTCGAAGGTATTGAACTTATCGAAAAGATTCTTGATAAACCAAAATTATTCAAAAAACAAAAATTACCTTTTAAACACGTAAGAAAATGTATTTACCAAACTAACCACTTCTCAGGAGAAATGGTTAGTGCAGAAGGTAAAGATTTTAAATTTAGCAGGAACATTCAAACTTTTGATTGGGAAATCAAAAGACCTAGAATCCCTAAAGATCTTCAAATTACAGATAAATATAGACTAAACTTAAGATTAACAGGATTGGCACAAATTACAGAACTGGAAAAATTTATCAAAAAATTCGGACATAATCCGATTTATTCTATTGAATACGGTGAAATAGTTTCCACATGCGACTTGGCTAACAGTAGCTTTTCAGAAGTTCTTAATAAAGTAAAAAAATTCTGCTACAAATATGGAATCAAATTTCAATTATCAACTCCAAACATACTAATCGAAAGAGATTTTGACAGAGTTTACGAATACGAAAAAAACTTGCTATTATCAGCCCCCGCTCCGGATTCTTTAATCATAAACAACATCGGATATTTTTGGGCTTTCATAAACGATTCAGACATCAACCAAATTCCTTTTGAAATCGGTCAAGGTATCAATCTTCTTAACAGTATGTCCATTAAGTGTTTAAATAATCTTGCTCAAATTGATACTATTGATTTTACATCATTTAGCGATTACCACTCAGCTTTGAAAACACTAAAAAAAATAAAAAATGACATACCTAACCGAAAATATACAATTGGAGGAAATATAAGAGTCTCAAGCATGGGATTATGCCCGTTAAATAATGATAGCGCTGTAGTTTCCAGATTATCATGCAAAGCCCCTTGCCACAATGGCTGTTACGCCCTAAAAGATCCTTCGTTAAATAAAATTTATCCATTTGTTTGTGATGGTTTTTGCAGAATGCACATGTTTGAAGACAGAATAATGGATAATTTTGAA